>JAYSWW010000470.1:0-6890 GCA_043717805.1 Ferruginibacter sp. | reverse complement strand
TTTTAACAGGATTGCATCTGCCGGTATCATTTCTTCGTTGCGGATGATCATACAATCGCCCTTTTTCAATTTTGTAACCGGGATATTTTTTTCTGTATTATCCTGAATGATGGTTACTCCCAATGGGAAATAAGAACGGTAATCCCTGTCAAAAGAAAGAGAATCATAAGTTTTATCCTGGAACCATCTTCCAATTAGCATAAAGAAAACGATGCCGGTGCCCGAATCAAGATAACCGGCACCCCGGCCGCTGATGATCTCATAATAACTCCTCGCAAATGTTACAATTATGGCAAGGGCAATGGGTGCATCAATATTGATGAAATGTTGCCGGAGTCCTTTCCAGGCAGATAAAAAGATCCGCGATGAACTAAATAATAATACAGGTAAGGATAAAGCCAGGTTCAGCCAGGTAAAGGTTGCTTTCAATCCGGCCTGTTCAATCCGGCCATTTGAAAAATATTCGGGAAAACTCAGCATCATGATATTGGCAAAACAAAATCCTGCAACACCGATCCTGTATATCTGTTTCCTGTTAAACGAATTGAAACTTTTTTCTATACACGATGCTTTTTTGTTATCGGCGGCTTCTTTTAAACTGATTATGGGCTCACATCCTATGAATGCTAATAGTTCCACCACTTTGCGGAGTGAGATCAAAGATGGGTCAAAGGAAATGAATATTTCTTTGCGTTGAAAGTTTGAACGGGAGGTAATGATGCCCGGCTCTATCCGGTGCAGGTTTTCTAACAAATAAACACAGGAAGAACAATGCATTTGGGGAAGGCTGAACGTAATATTCGTTTGTGTTTCACTGCTGAACTGTATCAGGTCCCGGATAATTGTTTCATCCTCGAGGTATGCAAAACGATAGCCGGTGAATTTACCGGTTGCTTTTATTCCGGGATTTTTATCAAGACTGTAATAACTGCAAAGGTCATTTTCATTCAATAATAAATAAACCTGTTTACAGCCTGTGCAACAAAAAGATTTCCCATCGGTTGTTACCGAACCGTCACTGGGGTCACCGCAATGGTAACATTTCTCATTTATATTTTGCTGATCCCTGATACTTAATTATTTTCCGGACAAAAATATTATATACCCCTGATGCTGCACCTGATAAATGTCAAAACACAACCTGATGTTTATCAGGTGAATCAATTTGCAGTTCTGCATATAACACTTATATAGAAAGAGATTAATTTTTGATTTTATCGACCCTGAATTTTATCAAAGTTTATTTTTGTTTAATATTATCTTTAATGGTATTGTTTAAATTCTTTTTTTCGTGTATGGGTATTGATCCCAAAAAGTGTGTAAACCGGGCAGTTGCCGGCCAATGCTGTCAATAAAAGAATTCCTGCAATTACCCAAACCAATATATTTTCAGGGTAACCAACAACAACGAAAAGGTTCAATGCTATAAATACAAATGCCGCAATGACCCTTACAAGCCTTTCAGTATTTCTTATATTCTTTTTCATTGGTTTCATTGGTTGGTATTTGCTGTTTTAAAATTATATGCAAACTTGTCTGATTAAAATGACTTAAAAAGGGCTTTATTATGATATTTCTCATAATTAACTATATTCAATTACTTTAAACTGCATATTTAAGATTTATACATCGTGTCCCGTAATTTATCAAAAAAAATATTTCACTATACTGACCATAACAAAGTTGAGTTGGTAAGGGGAGGCAGTGATTATTTTGACCTGCTGATCAAAATGATCGACAAGGCAAAAGACTCTGTTCACCTGCAGGTATACATTTTCAATGATGATGAAACGGGGAAACAGGTTGCCAGCGCTTTGGAAAGAGCTGCCGGGAGGGGCGTGCCGGTTTATGTACTGGTAGATGGTTATGCTTCCCAGAGCCTTCCAAAGGAATTTATCATGAAAATCAGGGCGTCCGGCGTGAAATTTCGTTTTTTTGAACCTGTTTTAAAGAGTCCGAATTTTTATTTTGGCAGAAGATTGCACCACAAGGTTGTGGTTACAGATGCCATGCATGTTATGGTTGGCGGTATTAATATTGCCAACAGGTACAATGATATGCCGGGGGGAAAAGCCTGGATGGATTGGGGAATTTATGCAGAAGGACAAGTTGCGGCAGATCTTTTTCATATTTGTGTGGAATTATACGGGAAGGGAAGAACGAAAAATAACAGTAGGCCACCGGATTTTAAATTACCGGCTTCTTTGTTAAATGAGCATTGCCCGGTAAGGGTTAGACGAAACGATTGGGTAAGAAAACGCAATGAAATATCGGGTAGTTATTTTGAGATGTTCAACAGGGCATCAGATGAGATCACAATCATGAGCAGCTATTTTTTACCCGGAAGGATCATGAGGAAAAAAATTGAATCAGCTTCAAAAAGGGGGGTTAAAATCAGGCTGGTACTGGCGGGTGATTCTGATATTATGATTACAAAGTATGCTGAAAAATATATTTACCAATGGATTTTCAAGAATAAGATACGCCTGTATGAATATCAGGGAAATGTTTTACACGGAAAACTTTCCATATATGACAACAAGTGGGTTACTGTTGGCTCTTACAACGTAAATTTTATAAGTGCCTATGCCAGTATTGAGCTGAACCTCGACATTGCCAATGAGCATTTTGCAAAAACGGTAAAGCATACCATTGACAATATCATTAAGGATGATTGTTTCGAAATCCTTGAAGATCAAACGAGATATAATTTTTTTCAGCGTATCATTTACAGGGCATCCTATGATTTCATCCAGTTTGTATTTTTTTTATTTACTTTTTATTTCAGGCCAAAAAAAGAATGAATGATTTCGCAACCAATCAATCACCCCGGATCCTTTTTAAAAGGTATTTCAATGAAAATTTATTCCAACCCGTAAACCGGCCCCGTTGCACCACCAGCTTATTATCTGCTCCCTGGTTCAAATAATAATGGAAAGCAAAATGTGCTTTCGGTAAAGCCCAGCCAATTTCCTGGCCAAAGCGCAGGTCATTGAATACAAGGCTGTCTCCCCATTTTTCTGCTGTATAATAACCTTGTGAGAAACGAAGTAAGTGCTGCAGGTCTTCATTGTCTGCAATCGTCTTTAATAAAAATTCATTTCTTGGAAAATAATTATAATTAAACTTTCCTTTGCTGTCATAAACGGAGTGGTAACCTATATTATAACCGGAATCATTCTCCAGGATTATATACCATAAAAAATTATTGAAAGGAGCGGGTGTACTGAAATATCTTTTGTAATAAATGTTTTCTTTAGCGGCAATTGCCCTGATCTCTTTATCAACAACCAGTTTATTGATCACACCCATAAGCAGGTATATGGCTGGAATTACAAGGCCAAGCCTTACCCATTTTATTCTTGTTTTTATCCGGGGAGGCAATACAAGTAGTGCAACAAAAGCAATACCCGGGAATATTGAAAAGAACGGATCTGCAACAAAAATGGCATTGAATGAGAAACGGGTATGGCTGAAAGGTTCAAACCAGCCAACTCCATATGAATTAAATCCGTCTAAAAAAATGTGTAAAAAAATATTTGAAGCGAAAAACCAGATCCAGGTTCCTGTTTTAATATTGTGAGGCCTGTGCCAGCGTTCAGATAACAAGGCAAGCAGGGGAATTATGAGGATGGCGAATAAAACCGAATGTGTAAAGCCTCTGTGGGCTAATAAATTGTTTGCTGTGTTAAGCCAAAAGGAAGCTAAGAAATCTATGTCCGGAACACTTTGTGCAACTGCTCCCAGGAACATTGCCCTTTTTCCGATTTTTTTCCCAAGTATGGCATCACCTATACAAGCACCGATAACAATGTGAGTAAGTGTATCCATGTTCAATTTTCTATCATAATATTCAACTTGGTTCCTTCAAAGGTTTGCCCGTAAATATCATTTCAGTCATATGCATAAGTTAGCGGAATTCTATACGACTGTTTGCCTTTGAAAAAATCAATTCGCCCAACCGACTGACTGATTAATAAGTTGTCTATTTGCATATTGTTTAATTCTCCAAATATGGGACAAAAAAATTAATATAAATATCTCTAAAACTGCCCGTCTTCCAGATAGCGGTCGCCCGGTTCTGAATAAGTGGCAGCAACGGAAGCTTCTTTACCTTTTTCGTTTTGTTCAGCAAGTGACAAGGCATCTGTCCTGGTAGTTTCTATCCAAACATTGTTTTGTTTCCTGAATATTTGTGCTGCCAATCCAAATTCTTTTTGAAAAGATTTTTCCACTGATGCAACTGAATCATCCGGGTGAATGGTTACAGATCCTTCTTTTTTAATTCCTTTGATCTCACCAAAACTAACCTCATTCTTCACAAGATCCTGCCCGGTTGACGGATCGCCGGGTGTGTGTTTTTTATTGAAGAATTCAATCTTTAAAAATGGGAACATTTCATTAAAACTTCGCTTAATGGTTTCTGTCTTTTTTGAATATTTTATTTCTAATTTCATGTTGTTTGTTTTCTAAAAATATATTTCTCTTTTTTTATTGATCGTTTGATTCTTTTTACCAGGAGGCTTTGCTGTTATTTCAATGGAGGGATGATAATAAATGATTATACCAAGCGCTTTGGCAACCAGGCTATGCTGCTTTGTTAGTTCTATCACAGTTTTTGCTTTATCGATCCATTCCCCTTTTTCAATCCCGATATTTGGATATGCATTGATGCTGGTGAATTTCAGATTCCCTTTGTTCAGTTCCACCGAACCAATGGCTTCACAGTCAAAATTGGAAATTGTAAGTCCGGCTTGCTTTGCATAAAATAAGAATGTGGTCATGAAGTTGGAACTTACCGAACCGATCACTAAATGTTCCGGGGACCATATCCCTGATTTTCTTCCCTTGAAACCATCAGGACTGGCTAAAGTTATCGGATCATTTATTACACGGGAACCAAAGATCCCCTTACTCTCTTTGATCCATTTCAATGTTGTTTCAAATAAGAACTGGCCCGTCTTTTTCATGATAATTCTTTTTTTAGTTGTGGGCAATGAACAATGGCACCTTGTGTTCATGAATGAGATCCTCTGCAAAACTTTTGTTTAGGGAATTCGAAAGTCCTGAACGGCTGTATGAACCGCATACCACGAGGTTGTAGTTGTTTTCATTTATCCAGTTTTTGAAAAATTCTTTTCCTTTGAAATGAAGTTTTTCAAAATCAATGTTGTTGAAATGCCTGCCCGCATATTCCTCTATATAAGCAAGGTCGGGTATCTCATCGGATTGTTCTTGTTTACTGAAAATTATTTTTGTTTCCATATTTGTAAATTGAGGAAAGAGGTTACAAAATTGTTTTATTGCAAACATGGATTCTTTTTTGCCATCATATGTAATTACTATTTTATTTATGGGCATATATTTTTCCGGGATTAACATAACCGGGCATTCGGCTTTGTGAATAGACTGCTGCATAAAGAAATTTGGTTCAGCAACATTCATATCATTGCAGAATAATTCTTCACTCATCAGCATCAGATCTGCAAACCTGGTTTCTTTGGCCAGGTCATTGATGTTCCAGTTGCGGCTTTCTTCATGTACCCTGAATTCAATACCGTTGCGCTTACATATTTCTTCAAAAGATCTGATATTTTTTTGAAGCTCGGCTTTTTCTTCTTCCAGGAAGGATGCTACAGGTGCAGTGTAAAAAGCAACAACCCCGGGAATGAATTCTTCAAAATTCAATGCATGAAGGAATACACCGGTTAATAATACCGGTTCTTTTTGTTGCAATTCCTTTACAAATTCAAAAGCACCTTTTGGGAAACTTTTACCGTCGCATGCAAAAATTATTTTTTTCATGGTTGTAATTTTATATATAATTCAATCTCTTATCAAAATTATTTGCCTGAATGACAGTACTTAATGATGTGTTCCATGAATTTATATGACTGTTATCAGTCTGTATCGAAACGACACTCATTCTTTTCTTTGATTAAGCAGGCTATTTTTGATCAAATTACTTTTATGAAGAATATTTTTATAGTTACAGATTTTTCAAATGCTTCTCAAAATGCAGGTCGTTACGGAGTAGAATTGGCAAAGTATTTTGGGGCAAATTTGTTTCTTTTTCATGCATACCAGGCACCGGTTCAGGTTCCGGAAAGTTATTTTATCTATAATTCAGAGGATGTTTGGGCTACTGTAAAAGAGCAGTTGACCATTGAAGCATCTTCTATTAATCCTGAACACACGGTTGGTATTGAGATTTTTGGTGCAGAAGGTATTCCATCAAAAGTGATAATACAGGAGGCTGGTATCAGGAAAGCAGACCTCATCATTTGCGGCATGAAGGGAATGGGAACCACCATTAGGAAAATATTTGGAAGCACCACTACGGCATTGGCATCCAAGACCGACATTCCTATGATCGTTGTACCGGAAAAAGCAAGTTTCCGTCCACCCAAGAATATTGCACTGGCCAATGATATGGACCCTGAAACTTCAGCTGTTACATTGAATCTGTTGAAAGAACTGGGCGAAAAATTTATATCAAAATTATCAATCGTATGGGTGGTAAATGAAGGGGTTGATGGAGCAAATGAAATGAGATTCCAACCAAGAGCATTTATCAATGAACTCAAAGAACTGGATCCGGTTCTCGAATTCCCTGCAGGCAGCAGCATTACCAAAACACTTGACAACTTTGTAAAAGATCATGCTATTGATCTGATTGCAATGATTCCTCATAAACGTGATCTGATTGAAAGGTTTATAACTGACAGCATAACCAAAAACATGATCTTTCATACAGAAATACCATTGTTGGTTTTACCACAGAAAAAGATTGACGAGGTTAACAATGAGGGAAATGGTAAACATGCTGAAGGGATGAATGTAAAATAAGTTTGTAAACATTATTTGAATATTGGTTACAACGTGCAGCT
>JAYSWW010000469.1:0-2696 GCA_043717805.1 Ferruginibacter sp. | reverse complement strand
GGGGATCTTCATTTTCAGATGCTTCCTGCAGCCTGATCGCTAAAGTAGTGCCATCAGGCGGATCACCTGTTTCAGGTAACATAAATACCTGTGTAAAGATTGATGACATCGTACGTACCTATCAATCTACTCCGTATGTTCAACGTATTTATAATATTGAGCCGGCAACCAATGCTGCTACCGCCACTTCCACTGTTACTCTTTATTACACACAGGCAGAATTTGATGCATATAACCTTGCAAGAGGTACATTTCTTTCATTACCTACCGGACCGGGAGATTTAGCCGGAATCTTTAACATAAGAATTACTCAATTCCATGGAACTGGCACATATCCGGGTAACTATACCGGGAGCAGTTTGTTGATAAATCCTGTTGATGCAAATATTATATACAATGCCAGCGGTTCGGGTAGATGGGAAGTTACTTTTGATATAATCGGGTTCAGTGGTTTTTATTTATCTACAAGCACTACACCATTACCTATCACGTTGTTGAATTTCAGCGGAAAAAACAACGGGCATTATAACGTACTCGACTGGACGACTTCCAGTGAACAAAACAGCAGTTATTTTGACCTTTTAAGAAGTACCGATGGAATCAACTTTGTAAAAGTCAGTACCATCAATGCGGCAGGAAACAGCAGCATAAGCAAAAATTACAATTACAATGATGATGTCATTTCAATCAATAATAATATTTATTATTACAAGTTGAAAATGGTTGATGTTACAGGAAGCATCAAATACAGTGCTACTGTGAAGATCAAACTCAACAGTAAAGGATTTAATGTGGAAGCAACACCAAATCCATTCACCGATCAGATAAAAATAAATATTGAAACTCCGCTTTCAGAAAAAGCCATTGTCAGCCTGAAAGATATCAGTGGAAGAAAGTTAAGACAAACGGAATCATCTTTACGCCAGGGAAACAATGCATTGCAGCTGACCAGCCTTGGTAACATTCCTTCCGGTGTTTATTTATTAACGATCACAACCGATACTGAGCAGCAAACTATCAAAATAATCAAGCAATAATTTAGAGAACCAGAAATAACAGTTTTTGTTTCAATGAAAATCCTCCGGCCCCATAAAGGCGGAGGATTTTTTTGTATTGTCTTTATATCAGCGAAGCAGGAATCTCTTTTTAATAGAAATTCAACCGCAGGCTCCATAAAAAAAATTACTTTTGCAACCTTAAACAATTATTATGAGCAAAGGACCTGTTTCAAATTTTATTGAACATCATTATCGTCACTTCAATGCCGCAGCATTGATGGATGCAGCCAAAGGGTATGTAACACATCTTGATGAAGGAGGAAAAATGATGATAACCCTTGCCGGGGCCATGAGTACGGCAGAACTTGGATTGAGCCTGGCAGAAATGATCCGCCAGGACAAGGTTGCCATCATCAGTTGCACCGGCGCAAACCTTGAAGAGGATATCATGAACCTGGTTGCGCACAGCCATTATAAAAGAGTACCGAATTACAGGGACCTGAGCCCACAGGAAGAATGGGACTTGCTGGAAAATCATTACAACCGTGTAACCGATACCTGTATACCGGAAGAAGAAGCTTTCAGGAGGTTGCAGCAACATATCCATAAAATCTGGAAGGATGCTGATAACAAAGGAGAAAGATATTTTCCGCATGAATACATGTATAAAATGTTATTGAGTGGTGTGTTGGAACAATATTATGAAATTGATCCAAAGAACAGCTGGATGCTGGCAGCCGCTCAAAAAAATATCCCGATCGTTGTTCCGGGTTGGGAAGACAGCACAATGGGAAATATTTTTGCATCCTATATCATAAAAAATGAAATGAAGGCAACCACCATGAAAAGCGGCATTGAATACATGGTTTGGCTGGCAGATTGGTACAGGAATAATTCAAGTGGAAAGGGCGTTGGATTTTTCCAGATCGGCGGTGGCATTGCAGGTGATTTCCCCATTTGCGTGGTACCTATGATGTACCAGGACCTTGAATGGCACGATGTTCCTTTCTGGAGTTATTTCTGTCAGATTTCAGATTCAACCACATCGTATGGTTCTTATTCAGGAGCTGTGCCCAATGAAAAAATCACCTGGGGTAAATTGGATATTACAACACCGAAGTTCATAGTGGAAAGTGATGCAACAATTGTAGCTCCATTGATTTTTGCCTGGATACTGGGCTGGTAGGTTTAGAGAATGACAAGATCTGATTTGGGGTAATGAATCAGCCGGTTTTTTACTTCTTTAAATATAGTTCTAATAAAATGCTCATCTTCAGGATGGGCATTTTTGTTTAGCTTAACTTTAAATGAAAAAAGAAAAATGAAAAAAGCAATTGCTGTTATTTGGATCACATTTTTGATTCAGGCCTTGTATGCACAAACTACATTGCCAGTTCCATTAAACATCAAACAGGCATTTGAGAAGGGCACCAGGAGCCAGGATGGGAAACCCGGAAAAAATTACTGGCAGAATCATGCAGTATATAATATTGATGTGAATTTTGATCCGTTAACAAGGCTGTTAAAAGGCTCGGTTTCGATCATTTATACAAATTACAGTCCGGATACGTTGAAAGAAATTCTATTTAAACTTTATCCGAATATTTATAAAAAGGGTTCTTCCCGCCTGATGAACATAAAACAAGAAGACATCAACGAAGGAATGTTCATTGAAAAATTATCAGCGAATGAAGAAAT
>JAYSWW010000468.1:0-6900 GCA_043717805.1 Ferruginibacter sp. | reverse complement strand
CCGTCAATCAATTCACTCCAGACAGCAAAGTAATTTTCAACGCCGGCAGGCGGTACATGATATGAATAAACTGGTTCAGTACTTTTCCAGTCAATAAGGCATTGCGCTGTAGCAGGCTCATTTTTATCGAGCGGATAATTGATCGCTTTACTATTGAAATCTGATGTATTGTTTTCTGCCCAGGCAGCCCAGAATTTATGCTCATCTTTTTCTTCATCAGGCAACCATAAAAATGAAAAGGCTGATTGGATGCCCAACAACAGTACCTGTTTGTGAAAGACACGTAAGGTGTCATCCAGTTCTTTTGAATGCTGCATGATCATGCTTTGCGTACGGGTACGTTCCAATGCTGCTTCAATCTTTGCTTCTCTTGCCTGTGCTTCGGCTTTTTGCAGATCAAGAAAACGGGTATAGGTTTGCTGGAATACTTTTCCAAAACGCAACAATATTTTGTTCTCTTCATCGGAATAAGGAATGCCCAAAAAGTTTTCAATGTAAAGGCCAACATTATCATACAATACAGTGGATGCCGCCAGGCCGGGACAGTTTAAATAAAAATCTTTTGATGCTTCCGGTAACCCGGGTATATAGGATAAAAGCTCACGGTAAAATTTATTCTTTTCTTCAAAATTTAAATAGGTGGCAAAGAAATCTGCCGCTTTTTCTTTTGCTTCATTAAATTGATTTGCCCAGACAGACTCAAAATACGGATGCGATATTTTAGATGGGATGTCCTGCTCGTCAGCGATCCAGAAATGCCAATCGCCTCCCGGTATATAGTCAATAACAAAACCTGCATGGTCAAGATTAATTTGTAAATGCCTGAGTTGCTGATAAACAATTTTTATTACTTCTTTAAGCTCTTCACTTTTTTGCATGCCAATGGAACGGCTTCTTACTCTTTCCAAAGTCGCTTCAATCTGTGCTTCCCTTGCCTGTGCTTCTGCTTTTTGCAGATCAAGAAAACGGGTATAGGTTTGGTCAAATACAGCAGCAAACCTTTCCAATAGCTGAATGGTTTCATCAGGCAATGCTGTAAGCGTTGAAATAGAGATCAATCCTTTGGAAAAAAATCCGGCGCTGACCACCCGGCTGGCATTTGTATAATCAGTATCATCGGTTGTACCACTTATACTGTTCCTGTAATTAACCCAACCCATGAGTTCCTTTCCAGCCAACTCAATCACTACCGATCTCTGTTGTGCTTTCCAGGCTTTAAATAATTTTTGTATTAAAGTAGGTTCCTCTATACCTGCATTGAAAGCACGATTTACATGGGTGCCGGTTCCGTCTGAACCTGTTATTCTGAATTCAATGGTCCTTTCTGCTTCGTCAATAATACCAATTGTGATCTGAATAGGAATTTCGCCCAGTTCCCTGAACTGCTGGTAAAGGATAAAAGCTGTTTCTGAAAGCTCCTCACTTTTCTGCATGGCCATCGTTCTTGCACGCACTCTTTCCAATGCCAGTTCTACCTGTGCTTCTCTTGATTGAGCCTCGGCTTTCTTCAGATCATTAAAACGGGTATAGCTTGCGTCAAAGACTTTTCCGAAACGGTGAAGTATATTGAACTTTTCATAGGAGAGTGGCTCGGTGCCTATTACTTCCACTGCACCAAAATTGTTAAAGGATGCCGAGAAAACAACTTTTTCAGGCACTGCTAAGGCAGACCTTAAAGCATCCGGCAAATCGGGAACGTCGTGAAAAAATGATCCTTCAAAATTACTTTTCTCTTCATTGCTGAGTACATAAATCCATTTTGGATCATTTTCTTTCCATGCATGTATGATGGATTTGAAAAATGAATGTTGAAATGGTTTGAGAAATATGGGCCGGGCTGGCTGGTTCATTTCAGAACTGGTAACCCATAGTGTATTGGTTGATGATTCAGGATTATTGATCCAGATGATGCAACTGGTGAGTACAAAATCAAGTTGCGTTAATTCTTTAAATACGGTAGCAACAAGTTCAGCCAATTCATCAGAATTCTGCATGGCCATAGCTCTTGCTCTCACCCTTTCCAATCCTAATTCTATCTGTGCTTCCCTTGCCTGTGTTTCGGCCTGCGCTATATCAGCATATCGCTGGTAAGCAAGATTAAATACATTCCGGAACCGTTTTAGCAAATCAAGTTTTTCTCCGGTTACAACACTGAATGTTGAAATGCCAATAGCACCAGTGCCAATGGAATAGAAATAATAATACAATGCCTCAGTTTTGTCAATTCTTGGATCATCGGGTTCGCCGATACTTTTCCTGAATGCCTTCATATCCTCCAGGTCTTTACCTTTAAAATATGTTTCGGAAAATGGTTTGCCTGCACTTCTCAATTGTTTTATCTGTTTTTCAATGACAGGATGAATATTATAATGCAGGTGATTGACACTTTTCCCGATCTCATCAGAATAGTCATAGTTCACAAATGTTCTTTTCTCATCGTCATAAATGTTGATCATTGCATTCCTGGCCTCGGTAAAACCTAAAGTATGCAGTTCTGCATAGAGCACTTCACAAATACCAGTAAGATCTTCGGGTGTACGCATAGCCATAGCCTGTGCCCTCACCCGTTCAAGGGAAGTTTCTATCTGTGCTTCTTTGGTCTGCGCTATTGCTTTTTCAATATCAATGAAACGGCGGTAGGCCAGTTCAAATACATTGCGGAAACGCTTGAATAATGATATCTCATCTTCATTCAAAGGAGTATAAGTGGACATACCCAAAGCAACTGGCCCTAAAGAATACCAATAATAGTTTAATGATGATGCTGTTTCCAGGTATGAATCTGCAAACTGGTTGGTTGTCTTCTGGTAAGCATACCATTCCGGCAGTTCTTTTCCCTTTATATTTATTGTAAATAACTCTTCGGCTCCTTTGAGCATTTGGTTTGCAAACTTCTCCTGTATCCGATGATTTTTAAATTCTACTTCGGTGGTGAGCAACTTATCATGTTTTACATAATATTCATAATTAAGATAAGTGCCTTTGGATTCGTAAATGATTGCAGTCTGTACATTTCTTATATCTTTTACATTCAGTAATTCCAGTTGACCAGAGATTGTTCGGCATACATCCAACATGTCATCCGGTTTATTCATACTCATGGCCTGTGTTCTTACCCTTTCGAGTGAAGATTCAATTTCTAATTCCCGGTTCTGTGCTTCTACTGCTTTTCTTTTTTGTTCGAGTTCTTCAATGGTCTCTTCTAAAAGAATGGCGGTGGTACGTTTTACTTTTTCTGTTCGGTCGAGTTTAAATGCGGTTATCTCTAATTCTTTATTGGCGTCTTTTACGGATTTTATGATCGCGTTTTTATCTTCGGCAGAAAGGGTATTATCCTGCTCAAAAAAATTCAATAAACTTTGAAGATGTTGGTTCATTTTATATTTTTTTAAACCGCTGAGAACATGAGTCAGCCAGGATAACGCAGAGCGTCTCTGCGAAACCTCAGTTTCTCTTTTCTCTGCGGTTAGAGAATCCTGGTAAAAATTTATTTTTCTTTCAACGCCACACAGCAGGTGGTGAGGTTATGCATCTCAAGATTCCCGCCTGTTGCCCTTGCCAGCTCTGCATTAGAGAACATGCCAAGCATAGGTACATTCCATACATTTCTGATGCCTTCAATTTCCTGTGCCATTAATGGCCCTAACGAAAGGATTCTTCCGGCACAACTAAACACCACCAACGCATCAGCTTCGGGCATTTGCGTTGCCTTCAGATTTTCCACCCCTTTAATTACTTTTTCCATCACATCAAAATCCGGGGGAAGGGAGAAACGTATTTTTGAACCTTCAGGAACAGAGCCGCTGCAGTAAAAAGAATGATCGCTCCAATCTATCACCAAACCGGGCCTCATAACAGGATCACCTTTTTCACGTTGTAACTGCAATGGAAAATTGGCAGCTATTTCCAATAATAGCCCTTCATTTTCCGGAGATACATTTTCAAGTCCGCCATATTTTGTTGTAATGTCCAGTACCGGAACATCATCCACTGTGTAAACATGGTTGCCCGTGCTTTTTGTTACCGTTCTTACTGTGCCTACTGCTCTCCAGCCGCAAGTAGCAACTCCTTTGATCATGACCTTATCTTCATCCAATGCAATGCATACCAGACCCCGTGAACTTGAATGGTTATTCGTAAAAACATATTGATCTAAAAATGTAAAATCATCGCCTGCCATACTGCCGTACACGTTTACATCTTTTCCCACTACATCTTCAAATCCAAACAATAATTCTTCCGCATCAGTTTCCATATTGCTGCCAGCAATGAAAAAGGCAGGTGCAGAAAACGTTTCTTTTGCCTGATGTGCAATCCTGTTTGTTATTTCCCGGTAGTTCTTTTCAGGGTATTCTTCAAAATAAATTTGAAAATAATTTTTATTAATGTCTAATAACAAAATGGCAACCGAACCTTTCTCTGTTACTTCATCAATAAACTCGCCATTGGTTGTACACCCAAAAACAGCTATGCCGGCATCATCCATAAGTTTGCATATAGCCTTATAGTCCTGTTTGATGGATATAAACACAATGGCCAAAGTAGGTGAATACCCATCGGCCATGCTTTGATGCAATGCATTTCTGATTTCTTCTGTTGAATGTCCTTTGATCGATTTTGCGTTCATCTATTCAGTTTTTTTATAGTAATATACCAAGAATTATTTCGAATTGGCTTCAAGCACCCTTAGAAAATTACCTCCAAGAATTTTGCGGATATCCTTTTTGCTGTAACCTCTTTCTAATAATGCTTTTGTAATAAGCGGATAGGCCGTTACATCATCTAATTGCTGTGGAAGAGAATTTACGCCGTCAAAATCGCTTCCCAGGCCAACGTGTTCTACACCGATCATTTTTACAATATAATCCAGGTGATCAATAACTGCGGATAATGGCGGACGAAATGCTTTCACTTCTTCCGGATATTTTTCAAATAAATATTCTTCCATAAAATAAGGTTCCGGGTTTAGTTTGAGCAATGAATCCCTTTCTGTTTTATGTATTTCAGTAAATGCGTCACTTCTTTTCTCAAAAGAACTATCAATGAAACCGCTGTAAAAATTGATATGAATAACACCACCGTTTTTTCCGATGGCTTTTATCTGGTCGTCTTTGAGGTTTCTTCTGTGCGGACAAATATTATACACACAGCTATGTGATACAAGCACCGGTTTTGTGCTGGTATTGATCGCATCATAAAAAGTTTGTTCGCCTACATGACTCAGGTCTACCAACATACCCAGCTCATTCATTCTTTTCACCACCTGTTTTCCAAAATCAGTGAGCCCTTTGTGTTTCAATGAATCGCCTTTGGTGGTTTCATCTTTTGCAGAGGTAGCCCAATCATTAGAATTATTCCAGGTCAATGTCATATATCTGACGCCTCTATTAAATAATGCATCTAATTTTTTCAGATCATTTTCAATCATATGCCCGCCTTCTATACCGAACATGACAGCGAGTTTTTTTTCTTTAACTGCTGAATATATTTGTTTGGGTGTAAAGGTTTGTACCATATCACCCGGGTTCCTGTTTGTCCAGGCCATAACAGTATCCATTTCCCTGTTGGCCCAAGCGTAAGGGTTGGGTTTGTTGCCATCGCACCAGATGGAAAACAATTGTACATCAACTCCGCCGGCCTTCATTCTTTTAAGGTCTGAATTGGTCTTATTGTGAAGATCCATATCAAAACTTACTCCTTTTTCAATGGCAGTGCTGGGAATGTCATTATGGGTATCAACCAGGATGGCTTTGAAGTGTAGTTTTTTATATGGTTGTGCCGATACAAGTAGGTAACAAACCATACAGCATTGCAACAGCATTATTTTTTTCATAATTTATTTTAAAAAGCCATCAGATAAAAAATCTTCAATTATTATTTTCCGAAAGTATTTATGATCGAATCTTCCAGGTGAGATTTCATTTTTATTACCGAATCCAATTGGTCATTCGGAACTGTTGTGGAAAGAATGTATTGCTGCACTTTCCAGGCGTCTCTTTCTTTTACCAAAACACCCGAACCCCTGCATATCTTCATTTGGGTGTTTAGCAATTCATCGAACCAGGCCATGTTACCGGTTTTATCGAAATAGATATGCCGGTCAATTGCTTTAAAATCCCAGGCACGTCCTTTATCAAATATTGGTTTGGCCCATGCCATGAATGCAGGCTTGTCCCACCTTTCTGTTGCATCCGTTCCGGTAAAGATGGCATCTTCGGTATAAAAATTAAAATAGGTCTTGTAATCTGCTTTTGCTGCTGCCCGGTTAAAAGAATCAAGCATTGCTACAATTTGTTTTTTCTCATTTTCTGTATCAATTGCCGTAACAGTATTTCCGGGAGATGAACAGGCACAGAAAATTATTGTACAAACTGTACTTACAATAAGTAATTGTTTTGATGATTGTTTCATGATTGGGCTTGTTATTAAAAAATTAAATTTATTATGTTAAGTTAACTTTCTTTTTGATAGTTATCTTTCCCCAATTGCTCAATCGTTTTTTTTGCTGCCGCAAGTCTTATCTTTTTGTTCTTTTCCACCAACTTAGCCGTTGCCCATTTTTCTACTTTGTGATGCAGGGGTACCAGCAATGCTGCAATGCAAACCAATGCCAGCAACATCAACACTGGGGAGTGGTGCGTTACCCTTTCCAGGAAAGGATGCAGCAATAAATTTAAAAATTCAAATACGATCAGTAAAGCAACTATTCCAAAAAACTCAATTAGTTTAGTATTTGTGATGAAGCTGCGGCTGAGTAGTAAATAAAGTGTAAGCAAAACAATAATACCAAGGGCTATCAAAGCATATTGAATGTTTTGATTGCGTAGTTGTTTGGCTTCTTTAATCCTGGCTGTTTCTTCAATATTTCTTATCTGTTCATTAAAAGCCAGTGCCTGAATC
>JAYSWW010000467.1:0-2699 GCA_043717805.1 Ferruginibacter sp. | reverse complement strand
TTTTAATATTCATCATCCAAACAAAATACAGGTTTCCTTGTTTTGAATTTACCCCTGGTAAAATCAGGTATTTCCTGAACCTGGCCTCCTTCAATGATACTTTTTTCGCTTAATGGTGTAATTGAATACCAACTTGCCAGGTCGTATACGTCCAGGGGAAATTCTGTACTGCGTTTTATACATTCAATGAAGGCATTGTCAACAAAAAAATCCATTCCGCCATGTCCGGCTCCTTCTGCATCCTGGCCATATTTTTTCCAGA
Organism: Ferruginibacter sp.; assembly: GCA_043717805.1. Taxonomy (GTDB): domain Bacteria; phylum Bacteroidota; class Bacteroidia; order Chitinophagales; family Chitinophagaceae; genus Ferruginibacter. Next base: position 2,437 of record JAYSWW010000467.1, on the reverse strand, counting down.
GCGGGTGATCATACAGTTTAAGGTATTTTTCTGTGTTATCCCAGCGATCACTTTTATCCATTTGTTTTTCAATATAAAGAAAGCCCTGGTCGGGATCACCCCAGCCAAAGTCCTGCCACAATCCCTCGGTTCCCTGAATCCTGAAACCAAGATTGTAAGGCCTTTGCAACGATGTATCGTGTGTAAGAAGGATCGTTTCTCCGTTGGTACATTGAATCTGCGTATTTACAATATCTCCCTGCTTGAATTTTACTTTCGCATTGGTATGATTGACACCGCCTTTGGGATGCTCCGTAATGTATTTATGCAAACCTCTTGCTTTTGAAGATATAGATGAAAGCCTGGTCATCCTGTTACCGCGATTTATGTCCATCATAACTGCAACCGGACCAAGTCCATGTGTCGGATACAGTTCTCCGTTACGGTTCACATAGTGATTGGTTCTCCATTGTGCCTCACTGTAGGCATTTTTCCCGAATTCCACCCCGCTGTTGTAAGCAGTTTTACCATCATTGAACAATACACCCCGCAGGTCATGCTCATAGCCGCCTTGTCCATGGATCAATTCTCCAAACATTCCCTGCCTAACCATATTCAAAATTGCCATAACATCTCTCCGGTAGCAAACATTTTCCATCATCATAACCGGTATCTTAGTCCTTTCAGAAGTATTTACAAGATCCCAGCAATCCTGCAATTTCAAAGCACCGCATACTTCCATGCCAACTATTTTACCTGCATTCATGGCATCAATACCCTGTATGGCATGCCATTCCCAGGGGGAACAGATCACTACAGCATCTATATCCTTTCTTTTCAAAAGGTTCCTGTAATCATAATCACCGTTCTTAAAAACAACCGGCTGGGGTTTTTCATATTTTTTAAAAACATTCATTGCCTCATCTATGCTTCTTTGTTGCGGATCAGCTATTGCAATGATCTCCACATCTTCTCTTTGTAAAAAATTTCCCATGTGCTCATGTGACCTGAAACCTGCACCGATGATACCTATGCGTACTTTGTCAATTGAATTTCCTGGAAATGCTTTAGACTGGTTGGTTAGAGTTACAGCCAATCCTGCCATCGCAGAATTTTGAATAAAATTTCTTCTGTTCATAAAATGACCTGTTTTTAATATTTCAATGATGCATGGACAATTTCTTTAGCATTTCTGTAGATGCTGCATCTGCATACATGCCATAAGCGCTCGTAATAAGGCCTTTTAATTTTCCGTCCTTTGATTCAATTGCATATAAGATATCCTCATCTGAAGGATCTGAATTTCCTTCAAACCGGTACATTTCAGTGATCTCAAAATCATCGGGATTCAGGACATGTATATTATCCGTACAAATGAGCTTATCGAATGCAATATTGAAATCAATGTTATATCCTCTTTGTTTCAGGCCATTGATGCCATCAACAATTGTATCGTAACTGTACATAATTTCTTTTAATTAAAGTTAGTCAATTGTTCATTGATTTTTTAAATCAACGGTTTGTGAATTTTATTCTGGCCAGGTAAAAAACAGTGATCAGTGTTACAGAAGCTGTTACAATAAATGTTGCCATAGCTCCAAAATTGAACCAAAGGAATCCGCAAAAACTACTTGCAATCAGGGCAGAGATACTTTGGAAGCCGCTGAAAGTACCTATGGCTGAAGCTGTTTCATTTTTGGGCACTATATTACTGATCCATGCCTTGCTGATCCCTTCTGTTGCTGCAGCATACAACCCATAAAGGGCAAATAATAAAATAAAAATATACAGGTTGTTATTAAAGGCAAATCCAACATAGACAAGGGCAAATACAACCAAACCGGCTATAAAAATTCGTTTCAAACCCAGTTTGTCGGCAAAAATACCTATAGGATAAGCTAACAAGGCATAGATGAGATTATAGAAGATATAAATTCCTATGACAGCTACATCATTCATTCCGCTTTCTTTCATTTTTAATAAAAGGAAAACATCCGAGCTGTTGAACAAAGCAAACAATATAAGCCCGGTCATTAATTTTTTATAAGCAGGTGGGCTGTTCTTCCAATAAGAAGCAAATGCAAATAACCTTGCTTTTACGATGGCCGCTTTTTCGGCAACCGGTTTTTTAATTTCTTTGATCAGCAGGGTGCTGATGATTGCCAATAAACCAGGTACAAATGCTATAAGAAAAAGTATTTGATATTTTCCAGGGTTAAAATACAACCAACACAAGGCAATTGCCGGCCCAAAAACAGCTCCCATAGTATCCATGCTGCGGTGAAAACCAAATACGCTGCCCTTTGTTTCGGGGGTTGATTCATCACTCAGCATGGCATCTCTTGCCCCGGTGCGAATCCCCTTGCCCAACCTGTCGATGGTTCTTGAAAAAAATATCCACCAGGGATATATAAAAACAGCAAGCATGGGTTTACTGATTGCACTCAGGCTGTAACCC
>JAYSWW010000466.1:0-6906 GCA_043717805.1 Ferruginibacter sp. | reverse complement strand
GCTGCAGTTAAGGGCGGAGCTACAGAAGTGTTTTTATATCAAAAAGTTTCAACTGGCAACGGCAGCCAGGCCAACAACCCCTGGTTACAGGAGTTACCGGATCCGGTATCTAAAGTTACCTGGGATAACTATGCCATGATAGGCCCGGAAATGGCTAAGTCATTATTGGGAATAGATGTTTTTGACAACCAGAAACAGGCAGATAAATATGAAGTACATCCTGAAAAACCTGTTGTAAAAATTAATGTGAACGGAAAGACATTGTCATTACCGGCATTGATTATACCGGGCTTGAACAATGCAACAATTGCCATCGCATTGGGTTATGGCAGGCAAAGTGCCAAACCCGAACAATCAATGGACCGTGTTGGCCGTTCTGCCACAGGAGCCGGGCAAAATGCTTATCCGTTTGTTGCATTTGACGGAACTTCCTTGTTATACAATTCTACCGCAACGGTTGAAAAAACAAACGATACTTACCCGCTTGCACAAACGCAGGTACACGGGTCTTCAGAGAGCAGGCCGATCCTTTATGAAACCAATCTGAAAAGTTTCCTTGCAAACCCTGAAACAGTTTTGGAAGAACCAAGGCATGAAAGGTCTGCATTGCTGGCTGAAGGAAAAACCGACTTTGTAAAAGACGGAACCATTTACCCCGATTATGCAAAACCGGGGATCAAATGGGGAATGAGTATTGACCTGAATACCTGCACCGGCTGCAGCGCCTGCGTTGTTGCATGTACTGCTGAAAACAATGTTAGTGTGGTAGGAAAGATACAGGTACAGCGTGCACACGAAATGCACTGGCTGCGTATTGACAGGTATTTTACAGGAGACAAGAAAAACCCGGATGTGGTTTTTCAACCCATGCTTTGCCAGCATTGTGACAATGCTCCATGTGAAAATGTTTGCCCTGTAGTAGCAACCAATCACAGCAGTGAAGGATTGAACCAAATGGCGTATAACCGTTGCATTGGTACAAGGTATTGTGCCAACAACTGCCCGTATAAAGTCCGCCGTTTTAACTGGCTTGATTATACAGGTGCCGACAGTTTTGCAGATAACCAGCAACCATTGATAGGAATTGACCTGAATGAATCTGTTATGCAGATGAATGATGATCTTACAAGAATGGTTTTGAACCCGGATGTAACAGTACGTTCAAGAGGTGTGATGGAAAAATGTTCATTTTGTGTTCAACGCCTCCAGGACAGCAAACTGGAAGCAAAAAAGCAACAAGACCCAACACTGGTTCGTAATGTAAAAACGGCCTGTATGCAGGCTTGTCCTACAAATGCCATCAGTTTTGGAAATGTAAATGACAAAGAAAGCGATGTTTATAAAATAAGGAATGTAGACCAGGTAAACCGTAATTTTTATGTGCTGGAACAATTGCACATATTACCCAACGTTAGTTACCTTGCTAAAGTAAGAAATACAGACAGGCATATAGGATCGGAGGAAGAGCATGAAGAAGCAACGCATGGGGAGAAAGCACATATGTAATGGAACCGGTCTGACGTCATCGTCTGACCAGGAACCGGGATCAAAAAAGCTGAATAATGGTAAGCTGTAAAAGTGAGTGACACAACTATGATGACCAAAGATGTGTTGCCTGCAAAATAAAAACAAAGCTAATAGCTAAAAGCTAAACAAGATATGTCATTACTGAAATACGAATCACAACAAAGGGAACCGCTGGTAGATGGTAATAAAGATTATCACCAGGTAACGGAAGATATTATAGGCCCCATTGAGATGAAGCCAAGCCGGTTATGGTACATTGGTTTTTATATCAGTGTGGTATTGTTGCTTTTTGGAGTGTACAGTGTGTACAGGGAGGTTACTTACGGTATCGGTCAGTGGAACCTGAATAAGACCATTGGCTGGGGTTGGGATATAACAAACTTCGTATGGTGGATCGGTATCGGTCACGCCGGAACATTGATCTCTGCGATCTTATTGTTGTTCCGCCAGGGCTGGAGAACCGGCGTAAACAGGGCTGCTGAAGCAATGACAATTTTTGCGGTAATTTGTGCGGGTCAGTTTCCGATCTGGCACATGGGGCGTGTATGGATGGCGTTCTTTGTAATGCCTTATCCAAACAGCCGTGGACCGTTGTGGGTGAATTTCAACTCTCCGTTGCTTTGGGATGTATTTGCGATCTCAACATACTTCACTGTATCATTGTTGTTCTGGTATTCCGGGTTATTACCCGACCTGGCAACAGTTCGTGACAGGGCTAAAACAAAACTTAGAAAATTATTATATGGTGTTGCATCTTTTGGATGGACAGGAAGTACCAAACACTGGCAGCGGCATGAGAGTTTATCCCTGGTTTTGGCGGGTTTAAGTACACCCCTCGTATTAAGTGTACACACGATCGTATCATTTGACTTTGCTACTTCCATTGTTCCCGGATGGCATACCACCATCTTTCCTCCTTACTTTGTGGCAGGCGCTATCTTTAGTGGTTTTGCGATGGTACAATCACTTTTGATCGTTGTAAGAAAAGTAATGAACCTCGAAGATTATATTACGGTTGGACATATTGAGGCAATGAATAAAGTAATTGTGTTGACAGGCAGTATTGTTGGTTGTGCTTATTTAACCGAATTGTTCATTGCATGGTACGGGCAAAATCCTTATGAGTGGTATGCTTTCAGCCAAAACAGGGCAAATCTTTTCAGCCCTTATGGCTGGAGTTACTGGCTGATGATGTTTTGTAATGTGGTATCCCCACAGTTGTTCTGGAGCCGTAAACTCAGAAGAAATATCCCGGTTACATTCTTTATGAGCGTTATTGTAAATATAGGAATGTGGTATGAGCGTTTTGTAATCATCGTAACATCTGTTTACCGCGATTACCTGCCATCCAGCTGGAGTACTTATTACAGCCCGAGCATTTATGAGATCGGTTTTTATCTCGGAACCTTTGGTTTGTTCTTCACCTGTTTCTTCCTGTTTGCAAAATACTTCCCGGTAATTGCTGTGGCTGAGATCAAGGCGATATTGAAGACCAGTGGTGAAAATTATAAAGTGAAAATGACCGATATAGAAAAGGCAGATACAGAGAAGTTTTATCACGAGGAAGTGGAGCATGCACATTAAAAAGCCACAGGCTATTAGCTGTTAGCTAAAGCAATTTAAAGAGTAGATTTATTATGGTATTCAAATAATTTAATAAAAAGCTAGCGGCTAAAAGCTAATAGCTAAAAGCTCAAATTATGGCTGGAGGAATAAAAAAATTTGTTGTAGGAGCATTTGACGATGAAAAAGTGCTGTTCCCTGCAGTAAAAAATGTACGTAAAGCGGGATATAAGATCCATGATGTGTACACCCCATTTCCTATGCATGGACTTGATCATGCAATAGGAATCAGGGAAACAAGTTTGCACACAGCTGGATTTATTTATGCTATAACCGGTACAACGACGGCACTTACATTCATGAGTTGGGTTTTTACCAAAGACTGGCCAATGAATATTGGCGGTAAGCCTCATTTTGCATTGCCGGCATGGATACCGATCACATTTGAATTAACAGTATTGTTTTCTGCGGTTGGAATGGTGCTTACGTTTTGTTATTTATGCCAACTGTCTCCATTCGTTAAAAAACATCATTTTCATGCAAGAGCAACAGATGATCTTTTTATAATGGCTATAGAATGCACGGATAAAACCGATGATGGAGAAGTACAGCGCTTTCTTCAAAATGCAGGAGCCAAAGAGATCAATGTTCAACACGCTGAAACCGGCTGGTGGCTTGGCCGTTATGATAAAGAACAAAAATTATACAGGGACGAAAAAGGATATTAATATATTAATAATTGTTTAACCCGAATGCCGTTTGGCAGATTGATAATTAATAAATGAAACGACTTACTTATATAACAGCGGTTTTGTTAACAGCAATAATTGTCATTTCAAGTTGCGACAACAAACGTAACCCAGGTAAAATTTATATGCCCGATATGACCTACAGCCGTGCATATGAATCATATTCACTTCATGATTCTACAAAATTTACACTCGATGCATCAAAGAAAGGCGGCAGCATGATTTATTATGACAGCAAACCTGTTGCAGGAACCATAAAAAAAGGAGAATTATTTCCATATACTTTACCAAATGACAGCAATGGATATAAAATGAGTGCTACAATAAAAAATCCATTGGCAGACTCTGCTATCAGTAAAGCTGATATGGCTGAAGCCGGCCGACTGTTTAATATCAATTGTGCTATTTGCCATGGAGAAAAGGGAATTGCAAATGGCCCATTGGCAACCTCTGGTAAAATCGGTGGGATTGCTAACCTGACACTACCGAATTTTGTAGCCATGGCTGATGGAACTATGTTTCATTCAATCATGTATGGGAAAAACAATATGGGAAGTTATGCTTCCCAACTGAGCAGCAAACAACGCTGGATGATCATAAAATACATCAGGACCTTACAACCAAAAGCTACTGTAGCAACAACAACAACTGTAACAAAAGCTGCAGTAACAGACAGTGCAACCATTAAAAAAGGAAAATAATTAATAGCTTATCACACAAAATACAGTTTAGATGAATAATCATTTTGAATTACCGGGCAGTTATAAAAAGTGGACCTTGGGTTTGATCGTAGCCGGTGTGTTGGCTTTGTTATACGGCTTTATTATGTTTCATCCTTTTGCACATGCCGGGCATGGAGAAAATACAAACAGCACCCGTTTCTGGGCTGTTTTGTTACAGAATAGTGTTTACTTTTTATTGATCGTAAATGCATCTATGTTCTTTTTATGTGTAACCACCATGGCAATGGGTGGATGGCAGGTTGCATTGCGTCGTGTACCTGAAGCGATCTCAAGCCTGGTTCCCATTTTGGGATTGATAACCTTTTTAATTGTAATGGCAGTTGTATGGGGCAACCATACAGATATTTATCACTGGCTGGATAAAGAAGCTGTTGCTAAAGATTCTATACTAAATGGCAAAAAAGGATTTTTGAATCCCGTGTTCTTTTCAATCGCATCATTTGTAACCATTTGTTTGTGGTGGCTGCTTGGACGTAAAATGCGCACCTTAAGCCTGGAAACTGACAAATCGGGCCCGATGGATTATGAAACAGGAAAAAAATGGATCTGGAAAAATACCGTTTGGGCCTCATTGTTTACAGTAGTCTTTGGATTAACGGTAGCTTCTACAACCCCCTGGTTATGGATCATGAGCATTGATCCGCATTGGTACAGCACCATGTTTAGCTGGTACACTTTTGCAAGTACTTTTGTTTCAGGCATGTCGCTGATAGCCTTGTTTGTTATTTATTTAAAGAATCGCGGTCAACTGGAGTATGTTACAGAAGAGCATTTACATGATGTTGGGAAATTCATGTTTGCATTTTCTGTTTTCTGGACTTACCTGTGGTTTTCTCAATACATGCTGATCTGGTATAGTAACCAACCGGAAGAAACAAAATATTTTATTGAAAGAATTGGTACAGCCGAAAAGGCCGGTCCATACAAAGGGATTTTCTTTTTTAACCTGATCGTTAACTTCCTTTGTCCTTTACTGATCTTAATGAAAAAAAGTGTTAAGCGCAGCTGGACATTGGTAACATTCATGGCGGTGCTCATCATCTTTGGCCACTGGATAGATTTTTACCAGATGGTAATGCCGGGAACATTGGGCGAACACGCCGAAATGATGCCTTTTGAATTCGGAATTGCAGCTTTGTTCATTGGTATTATTATGTGGGGTGCTGGAAGATATTTTACAAAAAATTCTCTGGTCGTAAAAAATCACCCTTTCCTGAAAGAAAGTATTATTCACCACACTTAATCATTCAACAAAAGCTGAAAATGTTTTTGTTTAAAATTAAATTTGTGTACAGAAAGTCGGTTAAAATAAATTAAGAATATAAAATAAATAACAGCTGGCAGTTAACAGCTAAAAATTATTATACAATGAAGGAGTTTTTTCTGGTCGCGATTGGCATAATGATCTTTATAGTAATCTTTCAGATATCGAAAGCAAGTGAATATGTAAGCGTATTGAAGGGTGAAGAAAAGACACGCAGGCAAAACAATAAGATCAACGGATTTTTGCTCATTTCTTTATTGATCTTCGGTTTACTGGGCGTATGGTATTGCAATGATCTTTATTATGGGAAAACTTTGTTTCCACAAGGGTCTGCCTCTGTAGAAGGTGAAAAAATTGACCTGATGTTATACATAACAATCGGGGTAACGGGCGTTGTTTTTGTTATTACACAGGTTTTACTTTTCTGGTTCGCTTTCAAATACCAGGAAAAAGACGGCCAGAAAGCATACTTCTTTCCGCATAATACCAAACTGGAATTATTATGGACAACTGTTCCGGCAATTTTTTTGACCGTATTGGTTGTTTTCGGATTAAAATACTGGTTTAAAATAACCAGCGATGCTCCCAAAGATTCCGTATTGGTAGAAATTACCGGCCACCAGTTTGCCTGGGAGATGCGCTATCCTGGTAAAGACGGAAAGTTGGGAAAGATCAATTATAAATTATACAATTCACCTTCCGGGAACATATTGGGAGTTGACTTTGAAGACCCTGAAAGCTGGGATGACTTTCATACAACACAAATGCACTTGCCTGTTGGAAAACCAACCAAGCTTGTCATCCATGCCCAGGACGTGATACACGATGTGGGCCTTTCTCATTTCCGTATGAAAATGGATGCCGTTCCGGGAATACCGACTACCATGTGGTTCACTCCAAAATATACAACCGAAGAAATGAAAATAAGAACGGGCAACCCGAATTTTGTTTATGAGATCAGTTGTGACCAAATGTGTGGCAAGGGCCACTTTTCAATGAGAGGGGTGATTGTGGTAGAAACAGAAGAAGAGTATAAAAAATGGCTGGCAGAACAAACACC
>JAYSWW010000465.1:0-2704 GCA_043717805.1 Ferruginibacter sp. | reverse complement strand
CTACCGTTTTTATGCCCATTTCTTTACAGGTGCGTAAGATCCTTAGTGCGATCTCACCCCTGTTGGCTATTAGTATTTTTTTGAACATCTTAATAATTTGAAGATTTGGAAATTTGAAGATTTGAAAATTGAATCCGTTAGATGAGATCTTTTGAAGATAGAAAATTCTAATAGCAAGAACTTTATCTTCAAATTTTCAAATTAACTAATTTTCAAATTGATTAGCTTGGGTCTACCAAAAACAACGGTTGGTCATATTCCACCGGGCTTGCATCATCTACCAATATTTTTACAATGGTACCTTTGATTTCACTTTCTATTTCATTGAATAATTTCATTGCTTCAATTATACAAACTACTTTACCGGGTGTTACTTCATCTCCGACATTTATAAAAATGGGTTTACCAGGGCCTGATTGGCGGTAAAAAGTACCGATCATCGGGCTTTTGATGGTAATCAGATTATCAGCTTTTGGGGCTGCTTCCTGTTTTGGCGGGGCTGTTGCAGCAGCAGGTGCAGGAGCTGAAGGTTGTTGTGCAAAAGACTGGCTTGATGTAGTAGCTACTATGTTTTGCACGGGGTCTTTCTTTTGCTTAATAGTGATCTTTCTTCCGTCTTCTTCAATGGTTATTTCTCCTATTGAGGTCTTGTTAATAAGTTTAACAAGTTCCTGGATTTGTTTGATGTCCATGTGATAGTGGTTAAATGTTTAAATGGATAAAAGAATCGGGCAGCTAAGATAGGTAATGATTTTTCAAATATGCAAGAATAAAATTCTGAAATATGAAAAAATTGGGCAAAATGTGACTAAAATGGGTTAAAAATGGCCTAAAATTGGCAAAAAAGCCTTCATTTTTGACAGAAATAAAAAGGGATGATTTTTAAAATCACCCCTTTTATACTCTTTATTTTAATTTTTTAAGCCATTTTCTTTTGAAGGTTTTCATCTATCGCATCTAAAAATTCTTCAGTGTACAGGTAATGTTCACCATGGGTTACTTTATTTCCATGTATACAAACAGCCAGGTCTTTTGTCATTTTACCGCTTTCAACGGTTTCGATGCAAACAGCTTCCAGGGCATTGCAAAAATTGATGAGTGGTTGGTTATTGTCTAATTTCCCACGAAAAGCAAGGCCCCTTGTCCAGGCAAAAATGGAAGCTATCGGGTTTGTACTTGTTGGCTTACCCGCCTGGTGATCGCGGTAATGCCGGGTTACGGTTCCATGAGCAGCTTCGGCTTCCATGGTCGACCCATCGGGTGTGATCAAAACCGAAGTCATCAGGCCAAGGCTTCCAAAACCCTGTGCCACGGTATCACTTTGCACATCACCATCATAATTTTTACAGGCCCATACAAAATTCCCGTTCCATTTTAGGGCGCTTGCAACCATATCATCTATCAGCCTGTGTTCGTAAGTAATACCGGCTGCAGCATATTTTTCTTTGAATTCAGATTGAAAGATGTCTTCAAAAATATCTTTAAAACGGCCATCGTATTTTTTTAGAATGGTGTTTTTTGTAGATAAATACAAGGGCCATTTTTTGCTGAGTGCCATATTGAAGCAACTGCGTGCAAAACCCGAAATACTTTCATCGGTATTGTACATGCTCATGGCAACACCATCTCCTTTAAAATTATACACTTCAAAAACCTGTGGTTCACCTCCGCCTTCGGGCGTGAATGTCATGGTGAGTTTTCCTTTTCCTTTGATAACGGTATCCGTTGCACGGTATTGATCGCCGAAAGCATGACGTCCAACGATGATAGGGGCGGTCCAGTTTGTTACCAGCCTGGGTACATTCTGCATTACAATAGGTTCCCTGAAAACAGTTCCATCCAGGATATTCCTGATGGTGCCATTCGGACTTTTCCACATTTGTTTCAGGTTGAATTCTTTTACACGGGCCTCATCGGGTGTTATAGTAGCACATTTGATACCCACACCACAGGCTTTGATGGCATTGGCGGCATCTATGGTAACCTGGTCGTTTGTTTCATCGCGGTATTCCATACCAAGGTCATAATACTGAATGGGAACATCTATATATGGTATGATCAGTTTGTCTTTAATGAATTTCCAGATGATCCTTGTCATTTCATCGCCGTCGAGTTCAACTACGGGATTGGTTACTTTTATTTTACTCATTTCGATTTAATTTAGAGTTGCGAAAATACGATATTAAGGAATATGGCATCCAAAGTATAAATTCAAAAAACCGCAGAGAAGAGAGGAAATAGAGGCGTCGCAGAGATTCTCAGCGTAAACTCAGCTTCTCTTGTTCTCTGCGGTATAAATTACAAATTCTTTATAATCTCATCCGCAAATTCACTTGTCTTCAAAAGAGTCGCATCCTTCATTAAATTATAAAAATCAATCGTAACTGTTTTATTCCGGATCGTTTTTCCAACTGCATGTGTGATCATTTCTGCCGCATCTCTCCATCCCATGTATTCAAGCATCATCACGCCACTTAAAATAACGGATGATGGATTCATTGTGTTTGTATTGGCAAACCTGGGAGCCGTTCCATGTGTAGCTTCAAATACAGCATGCCCGGTTAAATAATTCATATTCCCGCCGGGTGCGATACCGATGCCGCCAACCTGTGCTGCCAGTGCATCGCTGATATAATCGCCATTCAAATTCAATGTTGCAATCACACTGTAATCCTGCGGTGCAAGCAAAGCCTGTTGTAAAAAA
>JAYSWW010000464.1:0-2709 GCA_043717805.1 Ferruginibacter sp. | reverse complement strand
TCCTGTTTTACAAAACATTTGCTGGTCATTGTTCCCATGATCCTTACCCCATTTCTCATGTTGTTAATAAATTCAGCATCGATGTTCTTATCAGTGGTAACGATGTATTCTTTTTCATGGCCATTGCCGGCACGCAATATCTTGTTCACAATATCACCGTCATTGGTCAGGAATATCAATCCTTCAGAAAGCTTATCCAGCCTGCCTATCGGGAAAATACGTGATTTGTAATTTACAAAATCGATGATATTCGTTTTGTCTTTCTGATCGGTTGTACAGGTTACCCCTTTGGGTTTATTCAACATGATATAAACCGCAGATCTTTTTTTCTTCAGCGGCTCACCATCAACTTTAACGATATCCCCTTCCTTTACACGATTGCCTTTATGGGCATCCCTGCCATTGATGGTAACACGGCAATCCTCTATATATTTATCTGCTTCCCTGCGGCTGCAAAAACCGGAATCTGAAATATATTTATTGAGACTGATATCCAAGTTAAAAGTTTGAGGGTTATGGTTCGGGGGTTGAAGTTATGAAACCCTGAAAAAGAATGAATGTCTTCGGGGAATAAAATAAAAAAAGCTGCCCTAATTTAAAAGGCAGCTTTTTTTATAAGTTGGAATTTATTCTTCCGGTTGTTTTACTTCAACTTCAACTTCTGCTTTCACTTCTACTTTTACAACGTCGTCTTTGATCGCTTTACCAAGTTCCGAAGTTTTCCTTTTCTGCTGAGCCCTTGGGGCAAACATGACCAACATACGTTTTCCTTCCATTTTTGGAAGACCTTCCAGGGCGCCAACATCTTTCAACCTGTCGGCAAATTTTAATAAAAGCAATTCTCCCCTTTCTTTAAACATAATAGCACGCCCTTTGAACTGCACATGTGCTTTTACTTTATCACCGTCTTTTAAAAATTTTTCCGCATGCTTGACTTTGAATTCAAAATCATGATCATCCGTATTTGGCGTGAAACGAATTTCCTTAACCTCGCTGGTCTTCGATTTCGCTTTCATTTCTTTCTTTTTCTTTTTCTCTTCGTATAAAAACTTATTGTAGTCAATAATTTTACATACAGGCGGATTTGCACCGGGAGAGATTTCAACCAAATCAAGTTGAAGTGAATGCGCTATTTTTTGCGCTTCCATTGTGGAGTAGATTCCAGGTTCAAGGTTTTCACCAACCAACCGTACCTCTGGTACTTTGATCATATGATTGGTACGGTGTTCCTGTTGTTGTTCTTTTTTAAAACGGGGATTAAAGGTGCCCCTGGGGGGTCTTGGTGGAAATGCCATTTACAATTTTTAGTTTACAATTTTGTTTTATTTATAACACGAATTTGAAAAACGAATTACACGAATTCAATACAGTTTATTTTAGCCGATTGGTTGTCTAAACATCAAACTATGAACTAAGAACTGCTGTATCTTCTCCTCTCCGTTCTTTTATCTCATCTACGATCTCAGCAATAAATTCATCAATTCCTTTTGCACCGAGGTCGCCTTTTCCCTGCCTGCGTATTGAAACTTTTCCTTCATTCATTTCTTTTTCCCCAACTACCAGCATATAAGGAACTTTCAGCATCTCAGTGTCCCTGATCTTCCTGCCAATCTTTTCCTGCCTGTCGTCAATTTCTACACGAATATCTGATTTTTTCAGCGTTTTTAAAATAGTATTTGCATAATCCATGTACTTATCGCTGATGGGCAATATTTTTACCTGGAGCGGCGCAAGCCAAACCGGGAACTTTCCGGCATAATGCTCCAGTAAAAATCCAATGAATCTTTCATGGGTTCCCAAAGGTGCCCGGTGAATGATCAGAGGTACTTCAGGGGTATTGTGCTGGTTGGTATAGGAAAGTTTGTACTTATTGCCGCTGTTAAAATCAACCTGGTTTGTAGCCAAAGTAAATTCCCTTCCGATCGCACTCCAAATCTGTACATCTATTTTTGGGCCATAGAAAGCAGCTTCATCCTGAACTTCTACGAATGGAATATTTGACTCGATCAATACATTTCTCACCATTGTTTCAGTTTCAAGCCATAACTGAGGTTCATCAACATACTTTTGACCCAGTTTTGAAGGGGCATGCAAACTCAACCTCATTACATATTTGTCAATACCGAAGATCTTAAAGTATTTAATGTACATGTCGTTCACAGCACGGAACTCATCCGCAAACTGTTCTTTACTGCAGTAAATATGGGCATCATTCATATGCAGGCAGCGAACCCTCATCAAACCGAATAATTCACCACTCTGTTCGTATCGGTAGCAAGTGCCATATTCTGCAATGCGATATGGCAGGTCTTTATAGCTTTTTTGTTCAGCATCAAATATTTTATGGTGATGCGGACAATTCATTGGTTTTAAATAGTATTTGGTACCATCCATTTCCATAGGAGGAAACATACTGTCTGCGTAGTAAGGTAAATGGCCGCTGATCAGGTACATATTTTCTTTGGCAATATGCGGGGTAACTACCCTTTTATAACCTGCAGCGCCTTCTGTTTCTTTGGCAAGCCTTTCCAGTTCTTCAATGATGATGGTACCATTGGGCATCCACAAGGGCAGCCCCTGGCCAACATCGTCATCCATGGTAAAAATGCTCAGTTCCTTGCCAAGTTTGCGGTGATCCCTTTTCTTTGCTTCTTCAAGCATGAGCATGTATTCATCCAATTCTTTTTGCGCCGGAAATGAAACACCATA
>JAYSWW010000463.1:0-6933 GCA_043717805.1 Ferruginibacter sp. | reverse complement strand
GGATATTTTGCCTTTACCCTTGGAATAACAATATTGATAATGTCTTTTTTGATCTTTGCCAGCATTTGTTCTTCTGTACCTGTTACATGTTCATCATGCTGAGTTGAAACCACAATTGCTTCAATGCGAACCGGCTTGTTATTGTCATCATATTCCAAAGTAACCTGGCTTTTTGCATCCGGGCGCAGGTATTTGATCTGCTTGTTCTCTCTTCGAATGGCTGCCAGTTCAATCAGGATATAATGTGCCAGGTCAAGTGCCAACGGCATATAGTTATCTGTTTCATTGGTTGCATAACCAAACATCATTCCCTGGTCACCGGCGCCTTGTTCTTCTTTGTTCTTACGTTCAACACCCTGGTTAATATCTGCACTTTGTTCATGAATGGCTGATAAGATGCCGCATGAATTGGCCTCAAACATATAATCACTGACGGTGTATCCGATCTTACGGATCACCCCACGGGCAATTTCCTGCACATCGAGGTAAGCTTTGCTTTTCACTTCACCAGCAAGAATTACCTGGCCTGTAGTTACCAATGTTTCACACGCAACTTTACTGTTGGGATCAAAGGCTAAAAAATGATCGATGAGCGCATCACTGATCTGGTCTGCAACTTTATCCGGGTGTCCTTCACTAACTGATTCTGACGTAAATAAATAAGGCATATTGTTTTTTTTAAGAGTGCAAAGATAAGGGTGTACAGGTTAAAGTACAAAGTCCTTCTGTGTATAGAAGGACTTTGTTGATGATATGTTTAAAACCATTATTTTATGTTGGAATAAATTATCCGGATACGCATCGGGTAATTGGGATGTGTTCCGCTTCCAACTTTAATCCTGCCATAAGCAATGTTATTCGTATAACCAATATATTCAGGTGCATATTGAGGGTAATGAAAACGATATGCAGGGAATAACCTCATTTCATAATTGGTATTTTGTTTGGTTACCATTTGCTGAACATACCTTGATATATTTATGTTGTAATAATTAATTGTCATTCCCAAAGGCCCGGTCATTTTGCGGATAAAGCCACCAAAAGTTCCGTAATCAGGTCCACCGGATGGATAAAATGAGCCCGATTTAAAATCAGGATCATAAAAAACATTTGGATTCAGGTCTAAATAAACCGGTTTGTATTTAGCCGGAGTACCCGTTCCCGGTTCTTTGAGATCAAGGTACATAAAGTTTGGTCCTGTAAATGCTGAGTCATAGAAAGGATCGCCGGGAATTTGTTCAATGATGAGTTCGGCCCTGTGAATGATCCGGTTGCTGTAATTTGTAAGACCAGGGATACTGAGATTTGCATAAGTGCCCGGTTGTGTTTGTAAATAAATATCAGTTGCCAATGGTGTTGCAGAAGCTGAACCTGCTTTGTTGAGGTTTACGTAATTGGCTGTAGAAGATTTTTCAACTGTTCCTGAAATTGTTTTCTTTAAATTAAAAGAAGTATAGGTTGTATCTATTCTACCCGGAACCCTGATGCGGTAATGCACTTCAAGCTTGGTATTGGTATCAGCTATATTGATATAAATAAGGCCATTTTCCGAACCTGTGCCTATTCCTTTAATAGCAAGACCATTGAATGCTCTCCTGTATAAAGAATCATTGTAAAAAGCATGGTTTCCTGATCCGGTTACCATACTGTCACTTCCAAAAAGCCTTGAAGCGTAAGATGCATCCAGTTTGATCCGGATCTGGTTGTTCACAGAATCTTTGCGGTGAGCATATTTCATATAATCACCCAGCCTGCGTATATCAATATCTTTTACAGCAGAAATCGCTGCTCCGCTGTTTGGTGCAACATTGGTAAACCAGTTTTTATTCACTGAATCACGAAACCTGCTGTCTGTGATTTCGAAAACCTGTAATTTTTGGGGAGCGGTGCTATCGCCCCAGAAGTATTTATAATTCAAACACAATACAACGGAATCAAGCCCAAGTCCTGCCAATGAATCCGGGTGCCCGAAAGCAAATGGAAAAGCTTTTGGCTTTAACTGAAGAAAAACATTGGCGGTAGCCTTGCCAAACAAAGGGTCGTTGTTTATATTTCCCAATGCCTGGTTATCTGTATTTATTACGATACTGGTATCATCAAAGTCATGCTGCGTGGCATTGATAAAAAGGGTGTCGGCAAATGTATTTACATTGTCTACTATAGGAATGAGGTCGCTGCCAAGGTTGGTAGTGTCTAATTTGGTACAACTCCAGTTGATGATAACAATGCTAAGGAAACCGATTAGGGCAATAGATAAGATTCTTCTGTGCACAAGCGTAATTTTAATAAATGGGTTGGTTTGTATCTATTTGGCAAGGTCGTTATATAATTGTAAATAGTCTGTTAAATCACTTTCAGCATTGTATTTCAGGATTTTTTTCCCTTTTACTTTTGAAAATTCTTCAACCAGTTTTTTATCTACACTTTCCGCTCCAAATGTGATGGCATCTGCATAAGTTGCCCCACCCCTGAACATCGCCAGGTTGTTGATATCTTTATACGCTTCCAGTTCTTTTTTGGTTACATGGTCATTGATGGCAGCCAGTTTTAAAAAGTCGGAACCCAGTTTTTCTTTGAATGTGGTTTGCCCGATCGTAAATACAATTTTACTGTTGCTGAAAACAGGTTCTTTTTTATACGCAGCCTTTATGAACATCGGTATCAGGCCGGTCATCCAGCCGCTGCAATGAATGATATCCGGGGGCCATCCGAATTTTTTCACCGTTTCCAGGGCACCTTTGCAAAATAATACGGTTCTCAGTCCATTGTCATCAAACCAAACATCCTTTTCATCGGTGAAAACGGATTTCCTTTTGAAAAAATCCTCATTATCCAGGAAATATATCTGTAAACGGGCATTGGGTAATGAAGCCACTTTGATCACCAACGGGTAGTCATCATTGTCGATCGAAACATTGATGCCTGAAAGCCTAACCACCTCATGCAGCCTGTGCCTGCGCTCATTTATTATACCAAATCTTGGCATGATACAACGTACTTCCAGGTTATTATCATTGGATAAAACGGCCAGTTTATTTACAATCTCAGAAAATTCTGTCATCTCTAAATAAGGCGACATTTCGTTGGCTATAAATAAAATTCTTTTCTTTGTTGACATTTGCGATTGGTTAGATGCAATAAATATTTTTTTCAAATGGTGTGCAAAGGTACTGTTTTTTTATTGAAATTGTTATTCATCAAGCCTTTGAAGGCATTTAAATTCAATTCATGATCATTTATAAATCTTCAGCAGAGTTAACAGCCTATACTAAGACCAGCAAAGCCAATGGCTCAACTGTGGGCTTTGTTCCCACAATGGGCGCCCTTCACAAAGGGCATATATCCCTTGTGGAAAGGTCAAAAAAAGAAAATAAAATAACCGTTTGCAGCATTTTTGTAAATCCTGCGCAATTCAATAACCCAGATGATTTTAAAAAATACCCCATCACTATTGATAACGACATTGACTTGCTGGAAAAATGGGGTTGTGATGTCTTATTCCTGCCGGATGTACAGGAAATATACCCAGCCGGTTTTAAGATGTCTCATTATGAACTTGGCTATTTAGAAACCATACTGGAAGGTAAATATCGTCCCGGCCATTTCCAGGGAGTTTGCCAGGTGGTTGAATTGTTGCTGAAAATGGTGGTTCCCGACAATCTTTACCTGGGGCAAAAAGATTTTCAGCAATGTATGGTCATGTCAAAATTGGTAAAGATGAAAAAGATAAATACCAGGCTCATCATTTGCCCTACGCTTCGTGAAACCGACGGGCTTGCCATGAGCAGCCGGAATGCCAGGCTGAATGAAGAAGAAAGAAAAATGGCTGTTAAGATCTTTGAAACACTCTCTTATATTCAGCATGAGATAAAAAAAGGAAACCTGATAGATTTAAAAA
The DNA here is from genome assembly GCA_043717805.1 of Ferruginibacter sp. Taxonomy (GTDB): domain Bacteria; phylum Bacteroidota; class Bacteroidia; order Chitinophagales; family Chitinophagaceae; genus Ferruginibacter. The sequence goes on along the minus strand of JAYSWW010000463.1, from coordinate 3,035 downwards.
TGAAAGCTGAAAAATATTTAAACAGCTTCGGTTTTAAAACAGATTATATAGAAATTGCAGATGCATCCACGCTGGATCTGCTAAACAACTGGAATGGCGAAACCAAAATGGTGGCCTTGATTGCCGCTTATTTAAATGATATCAGGTTAATTGATAACCTGGTTTTAAACTGAACTTCAAAAACCATTTGTAACTTACAGGCAATTATGCGTAAGCGTTTTATTTCCATATTGCAATACATCATTTTCCTGGGAGGCGGAATTTTCCTGGTCTGGTGGCAACTGAAGACAATGACTCCGGAGCAAAAGATCGCTTTCAGGGAAGCGTTTACTTATGCAAATTACTGGCTGGTAGTACCGGTTGTTATGATCAGCATGCTTGTTTATGTAAGCCGCGCCATGCGCTGGAAATTACTGATGGAACCGCTGGGATACAATCCTTCATTGAAGAACAGCTTTGCAGTTACCATGGTTGGTTATTTTGCAAATGCGGCAGTTCCCCGGTTAGGTGAAGTTTTAAAATGCACTTTCCTGGCCCGTTACGAAAAATTAAAAGTTGATAAACTGATCGGCACCATCATTGTGGAAAGAACCTTTGATTTTGTTTGTTATTTTATTTTTATAGGCTTCACAGTTCTCATACAAATTGATATTGTAGGCGGTTATGTGAAACAGACATTGAAAAACATCGCGATCTCACCGGGTTTTCCATTGTGGGGTAAAGCCCTAATTTTAATTGGATTTCTTTTGATCTTCTTTTTTAGCATCAAACTTCTTTTTAAAAAATTCCCAAACAGCAAGGTTATTTTGAAAATAAATAATTTTTTAAAAGGCATCGCAGAAGGCTTCAGATCTATAAAGAATTTAAAACACCGCAGGGCATTTATCTTACATACTTTTTTTATCTGGGGAATGTACCTGTTGCAGATCTATATCGGGTTCTTTGCCATGGAAGGAACATATCACCTCGGAATAAAAGCCGCCTGTTCTGTATTAACACTTGCTACACTTGCCATGATCGCTACGCCGGGAGGAATTGGTTCTTTTCCGTTTTTTGTAAAGGAAACATTGCTTATTTATGGTATCACTTCTACTCTGGGAACAGCATTCGGCTGGCTGATGTGGGGCATCTCAACAGGCATTGTGATCGTTGGCGGACTGACTGCACTTTTATTATTACCCTATATTAATAAAATCAAAAAGCATGAAATCAGTACAAACGATCCCCAACAAAATATATAGTTTACCGGAATTGATTCAGGAGATCAGAAGATGGAAACTGAAAAATAAGAAGATCGTTTTTACAAACGGGGTTTTTGATATTTTGCATGAAGGCCACATTGCCTCACTTTCACAAGCGGCTACTTATGGTGATGTATTAATTGTAGGAGTTAACAATGATGCTTCTGTAAAACAATTGAAAGGCCCTTCAAGGCCGGTGAACAATGAACAATCAAGGGCATTGCTGCTGGCATCAATGGTCATGACTGATGCAGTGATACTCTTTGAAGACGACACCCCGCTCAACCTCATCTGTACGGTCATGCCGGATGTTTTGGTCAAAGGCGGTGATTATAACATTGACCAGATTGCAGGTGCAAAAGAAGTGATTGCCAATGGTGGCGAAGTTATCCTGGCCGATATTGTTGAAGGCATTTCAACATCAGCGATCATTGAAAAAATGAGAACAGGATAAAAATTTCATTATAATTTAATATTGGATTCCGGCAACAACCGTACTCAACCGTTTAATTTTATTGAAGATAAAGGATCACTAATATTTCTAAATAAGTTATATCCTAAACTCAATAATGGTAACAGTTGCTTCAAAAAAAGCATAAAACAGATTATTTTTTACCGGTAAAAGCACAATATATTTTGCACAAAAGAAATACGATCATCAGGGATATAAGCTGGCTGGCATTTAACAGCAGGGTTTTGCAGGAAGCCGCAGATGATTCTGTACCGCTGAAAGAACGGATAAAATTCCTGGGGATTTTTTCAAATAATCTCGACGAATTTTTCAGGGTAAGGGTGGCTGCGTTGAAAAGAATGATAGAACTCGGTTCCAAGGCAAAAATGCACCTGGAAATGAACCCGGAAAGCATCCTTGTGGAGATCCAGGAAAAAGTGGTCATTCAGCAAACAGCATTTGAAAGGATATGGAATGAAATTCACCGTGAACTTAAAAAACAAAAGATCTTTCTAATCAACGATAAAAAGCTGAATGCAACGCAGCAGAAATTTGTACTGAAATATTTCAATGATGAAATAAGAAGCTACATCGTTCCGCTCATGATTGAGAGTATACAGGGTTTCCCCGTTTTAAATGACAAATCCATTTACCTTGCCTGCAGGCTTTCAAAATATGACAAGAGCATCCCGCAAAAATTTGCCCTCGTATCTGTACCAACAAGGCGGCTACCCCGCTTCGTCATCTTACCTTCAAAAAATGACGAACAGTATATTATTCTCCTGGAAGACATCATCAGGTTTTGCCTGCCGAACATATTTTCCTTTTTTGGGTATGACCGGTTTTCTGCAAATACCATAAAATTAACACGGGACGCCGAAATTGATATCGACAATGATGTTTCCACTTCTCTTATACAAAAAATTGAGAAAGGATTGAAGAACAGGAAAAAAGGCAAGCCTGTCCGTTTGGTCTATGACAAGGGCATCGACCCCATATTGCTGGCTTACCTCATCAAAAGGATGGGCCTGTCACATAAAGACAATATCATAGCAGGCGGTCGGATTCATAATTTCAAGGATTTCATCAATTTTCCGGAGGCGGTTTTTCAGCAACAAAGTAACCGGAAAAAGCCATTCACACATCCTTTGCTCAAACATACCAGCAGTGTAACAAATGTGGTGCTGGAAAAAGATGTGATGCTTCATTTCCCATATCATTCCTTCGAAACTGTAATCGACCTTTTGCGGGAAGCAGCGATCGATCCTGATGTGGTAAGTATCAAAACAACCTGCTACCGCCTTGCACCACGGTCAAAGGTCATAAATGCACTAACCAATGCC
>JAYSWW010000462.1:0-2716 GCA_043717805.1 Ferruginibacter sp. | reverse complement strand
ATACCAGTTTACCATTTACAAACACTTTGTTCATGTTGTTTGAAAGTTTAGTTTTGGGTATGCCCACCGTTGCAATAGTTTGCTGCGGTGATTGCAGGCTCATTTTAAATGATTGAACAGTGCTGATAATATCAACAATGATGTTGCCCCTTTTTGTTGGCGTATTACATTTTACTGAGGCAAGATTCCCAAGCTGTGGAAATATAGTATAGGTATCATACCCCGGGTTTTCAGGGGCTATCCCTGCAATATATTCATGCATTAAAGTGAGTGGGCCGCCCGACCAACCATGATTATAACTACCACCGCCATATTCTTCAGAGCCAATATCCCATCCTTCCCATAGTGTACTAACCGGGCTTGCAATCATGGCAGCATATCTTTTTTTCATTCTTTCCATAGCCGCTTTATCATCCTTCATCATAAACAACGCTTCAAGGATATACTTTTCTAAATAGGGCCCAGCATGGAATTCTTTCAAAAAGATATTTCTTATGGCATCAAATTTTTCCGCATCAGCCAACCCAGCTACTACGGCCAGGCCATGCCCACGGTCGTCTGTTTCGCCCTTGTACGCAGGGTTTCGGTAAGCGGTTCCATCCCACAATTTTTCATTAAACTTTTGCTTTATTGTTTTCATTTGCTTTTCATAGCCATTTGCATCATTGCTTTCAGATAATAATGCAGCCATATTTTTGGCAGCATCTATTGCCATATAATACCAGGCATTCTCTATTACTTTTTCGTCAATATTATTACCCCAGTCAGACCAGTTCCAGCCACCATCCCTGTGCATTATTAAGCCATCTTCTCCAATTACCCATAAATCCAAATATTTTTTTACATGCGGATAAACATATTTTATCATAGCCGTATCACCTGTATATTGATAATAGCGCCAAAAGCCATATTTACCAATTGCTGCCAGCATTTGTGTGGGCAATTCAAGGTTCCACTCACCAGAAGGTATAGGTGAAAACAAAGCGCCGTCGGGCTTTTGCCATTCCACCAAATTAGATATTGCTTTTTGTACAGCTTTGGTTCCATTTGAATCACAAGTATAAAAAATTTCTCCTAAAATAGTAACCGCATCGCCCCACCATTGCGCCCTTTCACGGTCGGGGTCTTGTATCGCATCCCTCATATTTATGTCCATGGTGTTCAATGATTTTTCCCACAACGAATTCAGTGCCGCATCATCTGAAATAAATTTGCCAATATGTTCCGCAGGAAAAGAGGTTCTCCTGTACTTTAAATCAAGCACTTTTATCCCTTTGGGAATTGAGTAAATTACTTCGTGCCCATTAATGTATCCATAAGTTTCAAAATCCTGTACACCGTTTTTTGTTACGTATTCGGTTCTAAGGTTGTTTTCACTGCCGCCGTTATAATTATCTGTTCTTATATCAATCATTTTATCTTCATCTGCTTCTATTTTAAAATAGGGGGTGATGGAATAATTTTTAGGCAGTTTCATGCGGATGGGATTACCATCAGATATAAAAGGAAACTGCATTTTATTTTCATAGCTAACAATGCCGCTGTTTTTCCATTGTGGAAAAGGGCGCTTCCAGAGATGCCCCCAGGGTTTTGACCCTGCTTCACCAGCAATATTTACCGGAGTCATTCCTTTTACTTTTTCATCCCTGCGCCACGGCATTTCATTTTTTGCATAATACTTTATATTGTATTCGGGCAAACGATAATTAGGAATGGGGTCGGATGTATTTCCAAAAGCAGGGTTGAGAAATACTTGCCAGGTATTATCGCTCAGGATGCTAATATCGCCACCTGATGCATCAAACAAAAGACCTGTTTTACCGCTGCTTTTATGACAGAAACCTTCTCGACCCCAATACCATACTGCAACGGCGATATAATTTTTGCCTTTTATTAAATAGGGTGCAATATCCACTTCATCATAGTAGGTGTCGGTAGGGGTTGGCCCTCTTTTTAATTGCCCTTCAAAAACTACCAGTTTATCATTAATCCAAAGCCAGTATTTTGAATCCACTGCAATACGGGCAATTAGCGAAGTGGGAATTTCGGTTGAAATATTTACTTCTGTTCTAAAACAGTTCCATGTATTTTCTAACGAACCATAGTTATTATTGGTAACCCATGTCGCATTAAAATCAGCATCCGGTGTAAACTGTGCAACCACATTGACAATGCAGGTAAACAACAGGCAAACCATCAAAAATTGTTTTTTCATCTTAAAAATTATTAGCTGTTTTATTCAGCAGTAAAGCATTATTTGTTTCAAGTTATTTTCGATGAAAGGCATATTTTTCTTCAATCCTTTTCTTAATGTACAGATTAATATCCCATTGGTATGCAATGGGCTTTTCATCTACTACCCACATGTAGGGTGGTGGGCCAAATTCTGGTGTAATGGTGAGGGTGTTTGTATTATTTGAATTATGATGAGCTATTATTTTATCCCACCATGATTCAAAAATGGCAACTGCATCTTTCCAGTATGCAAGTCTTGGGTCACCAATTTGTGGCCCTTCGGTAAAACCAACCCTTGCATGCAAATGGCTTGTTCGCTTAATGGCTTCTTCCATAATTTCAGGTGAATGCTCCAGCCAACTTTCTGTTACACAAGTCCAGTGAGAAAAATCCGCTGTTATTTTCATAGCAGGCCGCTTATTAAATAATTCCATCGCATTGTAGGGGCTGTATAAAATATGCCCCCTGTGTGTTTCATGCG
>JAYSWW010000461.1:0-2716 GCA_043717805.1 Ferruginibacter sp. | reverse complement strand
AAAGGTTAACGCAAATTTTTTTATTTTTTTTTAATTTGCTGACTTTCAGTTTGTTTTTATTTTCTTATGAATAATTTTTTAAATAATCGATTTATTTTGGCTTAATAATTGAATTGTATACAGAACTCTTGTAAGATCCAATTACGTCTTATTAAAAACCAATCTTCACAAGGGCTTTTATCAATCAGAAAAATTCGAATACAGAGGCTTAATTTTTTAAGCTGAATTTATATAATAAGTATTTACCCGGAGGTCTGAAATGTATCCTGGTCTTCAGATGAATATTTGTTAAGTTAAAACCTTTGATCATAAGAAAAACCAATTGATGAAAAACCTAACCAGGGGTCTGTTGATCCCGTTTTGTCAAAAACTGGCGTCATTGCCAGGAAAACTGTTGAAATTACAGCAGGTTAATCCACTTACACAAGCCGATGCATTCAACGCATCAAACAATCTGTCAATTTATTGCAGTTCCATATCTGATTTTTGTAAACCGATCATATTTTTTCGGGAACAAAAGAATGGATCAATGAATGCTCATTATAAATACAATCTTTTTACATAAATATTTTTTCAAACTGAAATAACCAAAACCAATAACTTAAAGAAAAACACTTAACCACTAAAATTAACATCCAATGAAAAACTTTTTACTTCTGATATCACTATGCTTGTTTAGTGTTATCACACATGCCAAAACTTATTATGTTTCTCCTGCGGGCAGTGATGCCAACCCTGGAACAATAACACTGCCGTATAAGAGCATTTCAAAACTTAACAGTGTTATGGTTGCCGGCGATATTGCTTACTTAAGGGGCGGTACATACAGAAGTACAGCAGGAAACGGATCATGGGTACATTTTAATATTTCTGGCCTAACCGGTACTGCAGTTAACCCGATAACAATATCCTCGTATCCGGGGGAAGTGCCAACATTTAACCTGGATGATATTACGCCTACAGCATTTGAACCTTATGGAATGGCAGTAACCAATTGTAATTACCTTAAGTTAAAAGGGCATATCATCGTTAAGAATTTCAAACAACCTGCTGATGGGTTTAGTGTAGCAAGAGGATTTATGCTTGTAAATTCCAACCAGTGTACCATTGAATGGCTTGAGGTGTTTAATATCATGGGGCCTGCTTTTAAAATTGAAAGCAGCAATGACAATCTTTTTCTTAACTGTGATGCGCATCACAACGGCGACGGATGGAGCAGAGACATCAGCAGCCCTACCATTGGTTCTGATAAATGGGACAATGCAGATGGATTTTCATGTTCAAGCAATCCTACATTACCTCCGGAGCCATCAACCAGGAATACATTCAGGTATTGCAGGGCATGGATGAATAGCGATGACGGCTGGGATGTATTAGGAACCGGAAATGATGATGGAACCGGCATATTCACTTTGGATGGTTGTTGGTCATTCTGGAATGGAATTAAACCATGGGGAACTTCATCTTTGGTAATGAGTGAATCCATGATGACCCCGGGAACAGTTTCATTGTTTCAGGATGATCCTTCATATTGGTCAACATTGGGAAATTCAGGCGAAGGATTTAAACTTGGCGATACCCGCACCCCAACTACCCAGGTACTTCACTACCTGACTAATTGTGTGGCTTTCCAGAATAAAGGAACAGGGTTTGCTTCAAATAGTATAAATGCAGTAACAGGTGTACATCAACTGTTGAATTGTGTTGCTTATGATAATGACAATGACGGATTTTCATTTGGAGCAGGCTGGTGTACCGGAACAAATCAACAATTTAAAAATAACTGGTCTTATGCTAATAACAGGCAGGCATCAGGTGCTGACTGGGTTTATGATGGTAACAACAACAGCAACATTGCCAGTAATTTATGGACAACGATTTACCAGGGTGTAAATTACGGGAACCTTTACCCGAATAAAAAAATAAGCAATGCTGACTTTGTATCTGTATCTTCTGCAGGTGTTGACGGCGCACGACAGTCAAACGGGGCATTATCAGTACTTACTTTTTTGCATTTGGCAACCGGAAGTGATTTGATTAATGCAGGAATCAATGTTGGTTTGCCATATGTTAGCACAGCACCGGATTTGGGTGCATTCGAAAGTGGTGCTGTTGTAGTTCCGGTTACACTGGTAGATTTTTCAGCTACAGAAAAAACCGGAAAAACATTGTTGCAATGGTCAACTGCAACAGAAATCAATTGCAGCCATTTTGAAGTGGAAAGAAGTATTGATTCAAGGAGTTTTGAAAAGATCGGGTCTGTTATTGCAAATGGCAATGCAGATACAAGAATCGATTACCAGTTTACTGATAATTACCCGGTTTTAGGAGTTAATTACTATCGACTGAAAATTGTTGATAAGGACGGACAATATGATTACAGCAAAATTGTTAGTGTTAATTTCAGGAATAATGTCAATACAGGTTCTTTTGAAATTAAATCTGCAGTTATCAATCAAAAGTTACTGAAATTGAATATCAGCAGTTCAAAACAACAACCGGCAATACTTGGTATCTATGATGCAACCGGAAGAACAATATTTGTTTCAGATATAATTTTGCAAAAAGGCATGAATAATATAAACGAGCTTGTAACACCTGCAAGTGCAGTGTATTATTTGAAATTAAAAACGAACGAAGAAATGGTTACAATACCCATATTAAACGGGAATTGATTGATCTGAAGATAAAAAAAGCGGGTTCAAATTTGAACCCG
>JAYSWW010000047.1:0-14782 GCA_043717805.1 Ferruginibacter sp. | reverse complement strand
AGATCCTATGGGGTTTGTTTAAAAAAATTGTAATAGCAGACAATTGCGCAGAATTTGCAAATTCAATTTTTAATCATTCAGGTGATTTTACAGGTAGTACACTTTTGTTGGGTGCACTGTTTTTTACATTCCAGATCTATTGCGACTTTTCAGGATATTCAGATATTGCATTGGGCACAGCCCGGCTATTTGGAATTGACTTATTGAGAAATTTTGCTTTCCCTTATTTTTCAAGAGACATTGCAGAATTCTGGAGGCGCTGGCATATTTCTTTATCATCCTGGTTCAGAGACTACTTATATATTCCATTGGGGGGCAGTAAGGGCGGTACCTGGATGAAAGTCAGAAATACATTCATCATCTTTTTAGTAAGTGGTTTTTGGCATGGCGCCAACTGGACATTTATAGTATGGGGATTGTTAAATGCAATTTATATAATGCCTTCTATCATATTCAATACAAACAGGATAAACCTGGAAATAGTGGCTCAGGGGAAATATTTTCCAACATTAAAAGAATTTTTATCGATCCTACTTACATTTTGCCTGACAGTTCTAGCATGGATATTTTTCCGTGCCAATAATGTTCAACATGCCATAAGCATACTTGCAGAGATATTCTCCAGGTCATTGTTTACAACACCTTCTTTTAATGAAATCTGGAGATCCATTCCGATTTTGATCATCACTGCAGTTTTTCTGATCATTGAATGGATCGGAAGAGAACATCAATATGCATTAGCCAAATTAGGCAACAATTGGTTTAAGCCTGCAAGGTGGGCCATGTATTACAGCATCATTTTGGTAATTATATATTTTGCAGGTTCAAAACAACAATTTATTTATTTTCAATTTTAGCTTTGAAGAAATTTCTTATAAACTGTCTTTTATTTTTATTGGTCCTGGCAATTATTGTGCAGGCAAGGCCATTGTATTTATACTATCATGATAAATACAAACAAACAGTAGCCGGAGCTGATATTTATCATTCAATCTTTAAAAGCAAACAAAAAAAGAAATCCAAAAAAATTCTGCTGGGTGATAGTGTTGGGAACCAGTTATTCCCAAATTCAAAAAACAATGATACCATTAATTCGATGGCGTGCAATCAAACGATCGCTATGGCGGGCCAGTACTTTCTCTTGAATAACTATATAAATGCCGGCAACGAAATTGATACTGTTTACATGCTTTTTTCTCCTTTTAGTTTTCAGAACAACCTGAATCAGCTGTATACTTTTCATTATTTTCTTAAACCCTTTTTTAACGATGAGTATAAACCATTGTTTACTGAAACAGTAAATACACAAATTCAAAAAATCCCCTACCACCGGTTTTGCAGAAATATTTACATTTTAACTTCAGATTGGGCCCCGGATTTCACTTCAAAAGATACGGTGAATTATACTTTACTATCTCCCATTTCTATAGAATACCTTACTAAAATGAAAGAGCTGAGTAAAAAGCATCATTTTAAAATAATCATCATGCCGCCTCCGGCAAGCATGAGCAAGAAACCCATGATTGAAAAAATGGACCAGAATGAAATTTTCAAAAATAACCTCACCGATTTATTTGGAAATTATTTTAAGGATATTATTTATTTTGATGACAGTAATTTTTTCGACGGTACTCATTTAAAGAAGCCGGAGGAATTTGTGTCGCGCTATACAGACAGCCTGATGAAAAAATAATAAAATGCAGGATGATAATTGTTAAAAAATAAAGCCGGGACAATTTTTTGTTCCGGCTTTATTGAATTCGCTAGCTGCTTTACTTGTATTCTGATTATCTCATTTCAGAAAAACACCTTCATTTGACTATAATCATACCGAACTGTTTTCGTTAAATATTAAATTTATTTTCATTGACCTTTGAATGACAAATGCGATCCATACCAATAATATGGGAACAATTATGGTAAACATACGGATCTCTGCACTGCCGAAAATACTTCCTCCCAGATACAGCAATGCAATGAACATCATGAACTTTACTGGATATATAATTTTCCGCCAATTTAAAAAAGTTGGAAGCAGGCAAAACAACATTAAAATTATAATAATACCGTTAAGTGGCAACCGGAAAAGTGTTCCGGGTTTTTGTGGTGTATAGGAATAAGGATAATTAAACAGCATTCTACCGATATTACTGATACAGTTTTTTACAAATTTGCCGGGATGGGATTTGATGTTCTCCATCACTACTTTTTTATAAGCATCGTCCCTTTCCACACCTTTAAATTTGTTTATCTCTACAAAATACTTTTGATGGTGTAATTTTATTGAATCTTCTGCGCCGGGCGTATAAACTGTTCTGTTTTTAAGATTTAACATGCCACCCTGTTGTTTACTATCTTTCCCGCTTACCAAGGGCGTACCGGTATATCCATCCGTTGCAGGATCGGGAAACCAGCTTCCATATTCATCTTCTGCCAATCCGGTCATCCAATATAAATTATTACCCCCGGTTGTACTCCAATAAAACAACCTGCCCGTTAAAAAATAAGTATAACTTAAATAAGGCATTACTGTGGTAAAAGCAACCAATAAAATAACAAACCCTTTTTTATAATTGGGAACATGCCTGTTGATAAGCCATAACAATCCACTACCCAATATCATCAACAATAAAACATACCCGAAAATCACTTTGGTAAGAATAATATATCCAAAGATGAAACCAGAGCTGTAAATGTATTTTTTTGCCCATTTTGTCTCTCCGGGTTTAAAAGCTTTTATTAAACTGTATACCAGGATGGAAACCAAAAAAATTGTGAATACTTCAGAATACAACAATGAAATAAAATCAAGTGCGTTGTAATAACAACCCCAAAATAAACATGCGATCAACGAACTTTTGGCTGATACTATTTCTACCAGTGTCTTATAAAGGAACACTACAGATAAATAAAGGAAAAAAGCATTGAGCAATTTTATGTAAACCAATGGTATGTGCAGTGCTACAAAAGGCAGTATCAGAATTGGGTAACCCGGCCCGTTTCGTAAATGTATATCCGGTGCCGGAGGAGAATAAAAACCATGTAACAGGTTTTGTGCCTGGTTATAATAACTCATCTCATCACCCCAAAAAACATTGTTCTGAAGAACCAATACAACTATTAAGTAAAACAACAGAAACGGGGAAAACAATAAAAAAGGATTCCTTGTCAACCGTATATTTTTCATGATGTTCACTTTATGTTTTTAAACTTAAGGATTGTCCTCTTTCAGGGATTGTTTTTTCAATGAAGTTCCCATATGAAAAAGTTCTTCAAAATAGCGTTTATTCTGAAGCGATACAAATCCTAGGCTTAAAAACTGAATGGCGGCCAGGAATGTAATTCCGCCAACTAAAAATGACTGCGGATTTTTTTTGAATTGCAAAGAAAGGCTGAATGAAAAAGGGTAATCAATCTTAGGCACCTGGTGTATAACAGTATTATAAGCTGAAACAGTATCATAAAACAACCATACCAACTGATAAAGAGAAAGCATCAGCAATATTGTTCCCAATCCCATAAAAAATATGTACGGTCGAAAAATAAATCCCGACATCAATCCTGAAAAAAAACTTCTGAACACCCTTAGGCTGGATGTTCTTTTTCCGGCGAATTTATTTTGTTCAGTCCAGTCGAGATGTGCGGGTATTTCTACAATTTTTGCTCGCAGGATCATCGATTTATAAATTATTTCCGGCATAATTTCATAATCCTTTGTTTTGAGATTAACTGTTTGAATATAGCTTTTCCGATACGCCCTTACCATTCCGGTAAAAGTGTAATACTTATCCTGGGCCGCAAAACTCATAAACCTGTTCACATATTTACTCATCACGCTCCTCATAAATGGCACGGCTGTAACTTTCCCGCCTTTCATGTAGGCAGATGCTATAACTATATCGGCACTTGTTTCAATCAGCTTATCTGCCATCTCTTCAATGTACTTCACATCATAACTAAGATCTATATCCAATACAACAATAATTTCGCCCCTTGAATTCCTGAAACCGGTTTGCAATGCGTTACCAAGATTCAGGTTAGTAGGATGATGAATGACCCTTACATGGTTGTTTTTTACAGCAAGTGCATCCGCAATAGATCCTGTTGTATCCTTACTGCCGTCATTGATGATCAGGATCTCCCACTGGTATTTATGATCCTTCCCTTCCATATACTTAATGATCGTATTGATATTAAGTTCCAGGATGGCTTCTTCATTGTAACAAGGAGCAATGATGCTGATAAAAGGCTTATTTACAGGATCCATAATGTTTTATTTTTATAACGTCTGCTAAATTTAATTCGAAATAAAATCTTTTGACCAATTTCATCTTACATCTTTTTAAATAGATACCATTTCACATCAACAGGTGGATAAGGGACAGCAATACCACCAAGTGTGCGGCTTAATAAATTAAAAAATCGTTTCTTTATTTTATTGCGGGATGAGTTTTCAGCAATTATAGCCAACCCGTGTTTCAAGTTTATTTTTTTTGAGGGCCGGCCCTTTGCCATTATTTCGAATCCATAAAATTTAAATAATTGTTTGAGTGTATCATCCGAAAACCAATGAACCACACTCGGGGGACAGTATTCGTGCCAGTTGGCTCCGAAAAAACGGGCTGCCGGGCAGTTCATATCCCATGACTCAACAAGTACCAATCCTCCCTGCTTACACAGATCTGATACATTTTTCATTGCTTTATCAAGATCATAAAGGCTGCCAATAACTTCTATCAGGTTTATCAGGTCAAATTTCTGGTCGGAATTAAATGTTTCCATTCCGCCTGTCCTTATATCAAGGCCCAGCTCTTTTCTGCCATAAGCTGCCATGGTATCATTTGGTTCTACACCGTAACTTTCCCAACCTGCATCTTTAAATGCTTTAAGTATAAATCCTGCAGCACAGCCAACATCCAAAACCCTTCCCGGCTTTGTATATTTGGATATGATCCTGGTAAACTTAATTCCCGACCTGTATAACATATCTTTCTCTTCAAGGTAATTCGGGTAACCATCCTTCCCTTCAAAAAAATAATCATCGGAAAATGATTCTGCCAGATGCTTGTTTAAGTCTTTGATCTCAGTAAAACGATGGCCGCAGGTTTTACATTCCTTGATCAAATAGCCCTTCTTGCTGAAAAGAGAAACCCTTTCTTCGTTACAATCCAAAAAAGAAGTACATACTTTTTTCATGATTAATAATTTGATTTAAGGAACATGCTTTTCATTTTATAAATAATTTATCGTGAATTATTTATAAAGAAATGAGCTCTATACAAACTAACTGATGCTGTTAATTATATTTACCATTTTCTCCGTTACATCTTTACCAAAAATTTCTTCCTGTTTTTCAGGAGTGGTAAAAGCAGCTATTTTTGAAGCGATCATTTCATCAGAAGGATTTACCAGCAAATTCCATTTTTCTTCAACTGTTTCTACCCATTCTGTTTCGGTACGAAGTGTGATACATGGTTTACGGAGAATATATGCTTCTTTCTGAATGCCACCGGAATCTGTAATGATGCGCTTTGAGGCATTTTCAAGCACAATGAAATCAAGGTATCCCTGTGGTTCTGCCATCAGGATGTTAGCCGGAACTTTATAAGAGAAAGCTGCCAGCATTTTCCTTGTTCTTGGATGAACAGGAAAAATTATCTTTTCTTCCAGCATACCGAGCTGGCCCAGGATATGTGCAAGTATATCAGCATTGTCAACATTATAACCCCGGTGCAGTGTAAGCAAATTAAAATCCTGTCCTTCCAGTTTCAGATCCTGCAATACAGTGGATTTATTCAATGCAATGCCGATATTGTTCTTCATGGTATCTACCATAATATCACCCGTTAGATAGGTGATATCTGCAAGGCCTTCTTTTCTCAGTATATCAACAGCGGTTTGTGTTGGTACAAAAAGGTACTTTGAAACATGATCGGCTACAATCCGGTTTACCTCTTCCGGCATTGCCCTGTTATAACTGCGAAGGCCAGCTTCGATGTGAACGATGGGTATATCAAGTTTTGATGCAGCAACAGCTCCTGCAAGAGTTGAATTGGTATCACCAAAGATGACAACTACATCGGGTTTCTTTTCAATCATGGCTGTCTCCAGTTTAACCATCATTTCCCCGGTTGTTGCAGCCTGTGTGCCGGCACCTGTGTTTAAATGAATATCCGGTTTCCGGATGCCAAGATCGAGGAAAATCTTTTCCGACATAGCATAATCGTAATGCTGACCGGTATGTACAATGTATTCTTCGTGCAACCCTGACAGTGCGGCGGACAACGGGGCCAGTTTAATGAACTGCGGCCTGGCTCCTACTATTGAAAATATTTTCATATTTTGCTCGGGTAATGATTAGAGTATTATAGTTTTTCGGTCTTTTGAAATCCTTTCTGCAAATTCACCCATTGGCAATAATTCAAAATTGTTCTTCAAAATGGTCATTGCCGTTTCAAAGATCTTCACTTTCTTTTCACTTTGGATATTCATGCCCGGAAAGAAAGCCAGTTCAGGCACATGATCGCTTCCGATCAGGTCGAGCGGATGCAACAAATAACTGGGTGTTGTATTGGTTATTTTGCACATAAAAATGGAAAACCTCAGATACATTTTCATCAGCCCCTCCGAAATATTACTTATGTAAATAAGATAACTCTGGTGAAAAGGAATTTTAAATACCGGCATTGTTGTAACCGGAATTTCCAACAGGTTTTTCTTATTGGGCAATACCCATGTATATGGTTTTAAGGGATAAAAACTTTCTTTGAATGAACCGAATAATTCCTTCCTGCTTTCTTTTTCTTCTTTAGAAAGTTTGGATTTCCAGAAATAATATTTTCGCATCAACGGAGAAATATAGGTTGGAAGCAGGGATGCATCAAAAATATAATTTCGCTTTTGCAAAACTTCCAGCAGGTCGTTACTCCAGCTGAACCCCGGGCCACGAAACATATTCGTTCTCTTTCCTGTTGCTTTTAGAATGGCTTCTTCCGCTATTTCGATCTCTGCTTCTATTTTTTCTTTTGAATACGTTTTCAGCCATGATTCGTGATGAAAAGAATGATTGGCAACTTCATGTCCCCGGTCAACAATGGTTTTTAACACGGCATGATTTTTTTCAATCGCAGCATCCTGTCCCACAATAAAGAAAGTGATCTTAATGCCAAGCCTGTCAAGCACATCAAGTGTAATTGGTAAAACTACATCCAGGTAAGAAGGAAATTTTTCCCATCCTGCATCTCCATGTACTTTCATATACGACCATTTATCATCCAGGTCGAGAGATACACTTGCCAACATTTTTTTCTTTGCCATCTTTATAACAATTACTTTAAAATTTCTTCCAGTTTTGTATCTGCCACACGAATGGTTTCATTTACATTCAATGTTCCATCCTGTATATAAGAAGTGTTGACTATATATACACCCGGAATAGAAGTTTTCACCCCTGGTAAATTATCTGAATATCCTTTTGTAAGTACCGTAATAACGTGTTTTGCACGGGCAACACCCGCAAATTTTATATTATTATCTGTAAGCCAGGGATACATTTTTTTAAGATTTTCCAAAAAGTAAGTTTTAACCTCATCATCAGACTGACTGAATAAAGGATCGTCCGGACTAACATATTTTGGAAGATAAACCAATGCATTTCCGCCCAGGTATTTCTTATCAACCAATGCAGACATCTCTATAACGCCTGTAAAGGGAAATCGTGAGTCAGTGATATTTGTTACATAATATTCACTGACCGACTTATCCAATAAAACCGCCAGGCACATAACCCCCAGGTATTCCACCTTGTTAAGCCGCTGTAATTCATTTTCAGAAAGTCCTTTACACAATTTAGCAGCCAGGCCTGAAGGCAGTGTTACGATCACTTCATCAAATCCTTCAACCGAACCATTGCTGAATGTAATAGCTGGTTTACCATTTGCATCAGTTTTAACTTCACTGGCAACATAGCTGGTTTTAATATCAACACCTTCAGTTATCAGTGTTTTTTTGAATGCCCCGATCACAGTTTTATAACCACCATCAACAAATCCGAACATTTCTTTTTTCAATCCGCTTCGCCTTGCGCCGTATAACCTTTGTATGGTTGCCCATATAAAAACAGCAGAAGTTCTTTCATAACTATCGCCCAACTTTGCACGCAACAACGGTAACCAAATCTTATTATATGTATTTGTACCCGACCAGCGTTTCAGCCATTTGGTAACAGGTATATTTTCAAGGCGCTTCCAGTTCTTTATCCTGGATGCAACAATGATCGTTAACCCGAGACGGAATTTATCAACCAGGTTCAGGGTTGGAAATTTTAAAAATTCAATTGTATCCGACATGGAATACAATTTTCCGTTCATGTAGAAACCGGTTTTTGTTTCTACCCAATGGGTTTTATCTTCCAACCCGATCTCTTTTAAAATATCCCTTGTGCCAAAATCTGATAAAAGAATTACATGGTAGAATTTATCCCATTCTATGTCATTCATTTTCCAGGAGCTAACCAATCCGCCAAGTTCAGGAGCAGCTTCAAAAATAGTTACTTCGTGACCTTGTTTTGCCAGGCGATGAGCAAGTGTCATACCCATGATCCCGCCACCAACTATGCCCCATTTTTTTGATTCCATTGATTTTATATTGGTCTGCGTATTTATTAGATCATGAATTGCTTTTGCCATTCAATGGTATCAATAAGGCCTTTTTCAAGGTCCCACTCCGGCTGAAAATTCAGTGTTGTACATAATTTTGTAATATCAGGGACCCTTCTCATTACATCTTCATAATTTCCAAAAGTTGAGTAAGGGATATAATTGAGTTTTGGTTCGGAATCTTTTCCGTTCACTAATTTCCAGATCATAACGGCAAGTTCTTTAATGGAAATCTCGGCATTTGATTTTGGGCCGGTATTAAATATCTCATTGTCAGACTTATCATTTTCAATACATGCAACCAGTGCATTTACCGTATCATCTACATAAGTAAAAGTCCTTGTTTGTGATCCGTCTCCGTGGATGTCGATCATTTCTTTTTTAAAGGCTTTTTCAATGAATACAGATTGGGGCCCGCCCCACCAGGTTAAATTCTGATGTGGCCCATAAGATCCAAAAAAGCGTGTAATGGTATACTTTAGCCCGTATTCATCATGATTTGCAATGATGTATTGTTCGCCATACATTTTCGAAAGTGCGTAAGCCCAGCGTTTAACGGTTGTCGGACCCATTACAAGATCAGAAGTTTCTGCGAAAGGTATGTTTGGATTTTTCCCATACACATCTGAAGTTGATGCAAAAAGTATCTTTGATTTATCCATGATGCATTTATGCACCACATTTCTAAGCATCAGGTAATTTTCTTCCAGTGTTCTCAATGCATTTGTATACCTCGGGATCTTTTGGGAGGCAAGGTGAACGATGATATCAGCCTTTACATCTTTCAAAATAAGCGGATTGGCTATATCTCCCATAATGAACTGGAAGTTTGGGTTGTCTTTGATTGGTTCTACATTGCGCATAAACCCATAATTCAGATTGTCCATACCCATAACGGTATGACCTCTGTCCAATAATTTTTTGGCAAGGTTAGATCCTATAAAACCTGCAACGCCTGTTATTAAAATTTTCATTTGATGGGTATATGTTTTATAATAATTTTATTAAAGCAATATGGTCAGATTCATAACGCTTTTTCAGCTTACGAATTGTAATTTTTTATGATTTAAAACGCATTTTTATCGCCTTTTATAACATAATAAACTGTCAGAAAGAGGATTTGAATATCGAGCCACAAATTCCAGTTTTCGAGATACCACAGGTCTTTGTCAACCCGCATTCTTATCTGCTCCGGATTGGTGATTTCGCCTCTGTACCCATTTATTTGTGCCCATCCGGTAATACCGGGTTTTAAAAATTGCCGCACCATATACTCATCCACGATCTTTGAATAATCATTTGTATGTTTCAACATATGCGGCCTTGGACCAACCAAACTCATTTCACCTTTAAGAACATTGATAAACTGTGGAAATTCATCTATGCTTGTTCGCCTGATAAATTTTCCAATGGCAGTGATCCTGGAATCATTTAACGAAGCCTGTTTGAGGTCGGCATCTTTATTTGGCCTCATACTTCTGAATTTCAGGCAATAAAATGATTTTTTATTTTTCCCGGTACGCAATTGTTTAAAGAAAACCGATTCGCCTGATTCCAAAAAGATCAGTATTGCCAATATTGGTACCATCCATGACAGCACAAAAACGATCACAAATAAACTGACCACAATATCCAAAATGCGTTTCTTAAGCCTGTTACCAACATCATCCAAAGGTTCACTGCGCAATGAAAGGATCGGCAGGTCGCCAAAATATTCAATATGAACCTCCCTTGTAATAAACACTGAAAGATTTGGTACGATCTTAAATCGTATACATTCTTTTTCTGCCTGGTACATCAGGTTGTATATCTCTTTATTCTGTTCAGGTGTGATCGTTGAAAATATTTCCTGTACATCCATCTCTTTGGCAATTTGTAATGCACCGCTGAGATTGGAAAGAACGGGATAGTGCGTCAATTCATACATTTTATTGTTATCCTCTACGAACCCTATCAGTTCGGTATTGATGCCATCATCTTCAAAATATTTTGCAAGTTTTTTTGCAGTATCGTTGTAACCAAGAATGATCACTTTTTTGATCAGATGGTGGCTATTCTTAAAATAATTTTTGATTCCCAGGTATAGAAAACGGTTTGTAAGCAATGCTACGCCAAATCCGCCCATAACTGAAACAATGAAAAGCCTTGATATTTGAAATTCACGGGTAAAGAATAAATAAAACATTACAGAAATGATCCAAACCAGGTACACCTGGATCGTTCTTTTAATGAAATATTCAAAATTTAAAATAACCTTGGTTGTATAGGTTCTCAGGAAAAAGGCGAGTAACATCCAGAAAATATTAGAAACCGTCCAGAATTGAATATAAGAATCCGAATATTCGGACAGAATACTTTTACGGAATATAAAATGACAAAGGATATATGCCAGGTTTAATACAACCATATCCATTATGACCACTGTCATTTGCAGGTATCGTTCAAACTGCCTGTTCATGTAGGAAGTTTAATAAAAAAAATCGGTCAGTTTTCATATTATTTTATCTGAAACCAGTGAAAAGTTCAGTTAGTTTTTTTACCAATCAAATAAAACTTATACACCAATAAACAAATTTGATTGCTTAATTTTCATAAGCAACAAAACGGGTACCTTCTTCTGCCTTATTTGTAAATATATTTTATCTTTCGTTCATTATGCCTTAATTATAAATACTGTTCAATCAGCTCTTTTGTTTCCCTAATATGAGATTGTGATGAAGCACCAAAAAGTACAGATTCAATCTTAGGGAATTTTCCAAGATACTCAATGGCTTCTTTGGGCCGCAAAGCCCCTGCAGCCAACACCTGCATGGCTATTGGCCTGAATTCTTTTTCATGAAGGTATTTTTCATAAATAGCATTCCCGCCTGCCATTCTGAAACCGATTTTATTTATGGATGAACAGATGATCGGGTTCTTAATACCAAGTGAGTTTAAAGTATCGAGCAATGCCGGCATATTCATAGTGATATACCCGGGTTCTGCATTGTATTTTTTTCGGATATATGAATCATATTCTGCAAATATCTCATTCATTTTAAGACCGAGGATCATATCTACCAGTACATTTTGTATAAAAATGACCGGAGTATTTATTCCTTTGAACATTTTCATTTCTGCATCTATGAATATTTCCATCAGTTTGCCAAAATCCTTGCTTAAATAAGCCATACCCCCTTTGGCAAAGGTTCCAAAAATATTACCCGGGACATATTGTTTGATCGTTCCTACAATTCCCAACTCGGTAACTGCATTGGCATATTTATGTGCATATGGCATACAGGGATAAATTTTAAAATCCTTATACTTGTCCGGATTGGCACGAATATGATCACAAATATTTGCGATCCTGTCGTGTGTTGTACACATGAAAGTATTGATACCAAGGTCAATAGACTGGTCCAATACTTTAATTATAGAAGAATCATCTTTAAACCTTATTGCCTGTGTTCTTGATTTCTCATCAGAAACATGGTTCACAGCAAAAAACTGGTTATCGCCAAATAAAACTTTTTCCATCTTATTGTTGTTTTGCTTTATCGAGTATCATTTCAATCACTTTATCAGTATAGAACCCCTGCTCGAAAGTATTATATGTTCCTTGCTTCTTATTTAAAATGTTATTTACAAAGTAGTCGATCTGTGCACTATACTCTTCACCACGAAGGTGATAGTTTACCGGCAATGCAAAATCTGTTATATATTTTGTGGTCCAACCTTTTTCAAGGTTGTTTTTCAGACTGGCTTCCTTGAGGTATATTTTTATTTCGGTAGCGTCGCAAATAATCTTTCCTTTTTTTCCTTCAACCGTTAGAGATGTTGACATTTTACGATAGGTTTCATCGCTCCAGTTTACAAGCAATACACCACTGATCTTGTTTTCCAGCGTTAACAAAGAATAGACTGCATCTTCTACACCTTTGGAATAAACGCTTTTCAACAATGCTCCGTTTATTTTAACCGGCCTTCCAATAACTTCCTGTATCAGGTTCACCACATGAGAGGCAAAATCAAACATACAACCCCCTCCTTCTTCGGGTTTTGAACGCCAGGTTCCTCCTTTTTCTTTGGTAACAACAGGGCCGTATGCCTCACCGGTAAAATGAACTATTTCTCCAATCACATCTGACTGAAGCAACCTGTCCAGTTCCCTGAAAGTACCGATGAAATGATTGTGATATCCCACCTGGTTTACCAGTGATCTTTGTTTTGCGATTTGAACCAATTCTGCTCCTTCTTTTGAAGTGAGGCTGAATGGTTTTTCACAAAACACATGAATGTTTTTTTCCAATGCCTGTTTTACCATTGGGTAATGAAACTTTGTAGGAGTTGCAATTACAACAAAATCAAGTGCTTCATTTTCCAGCATTTTTACATGATCGCTGTAAGTGTTTACTTTGGTATATTTTTTAAACGCATCCAACACCAATGATGATGTATCACAAACAGCAACAAAATCCACTGATGGATGGGCACCAACAATAGCTGCATGTGATATTCCCATTTTACCCAATCCTATAATTCCTCCTTTCAACATAATCTTTTCTATTTTTTTAATAATTCTATGTATTGATCTGTTATCGCTTCCCAATTGAATCTTTCTGTAACATCTGCCTTACCCTGCTTTGCTAATTCCAATATCCTGCCCGGGTTGTTTAAAGCAAACTGAATTTTCTCTTTCAAAGAATTGGCATCTCCCGAAACAAAATGAACTGCATTGTTCTTTGTGATAAATGTGTTTTCCGCAATATCTGAACAGATCAATGCTGTACCCAGTCCCATTACCGTTAGTATTACAGGTGATAACCCTTCGATGAGGGAGGGTTGAATGTAAGCATATGCATGCTTCATTAGAATATTTGTATCATCACCATAAATATAACCTGGGAAAATGATCCTTGGATCCTGTGTGCTTTTTACAGTCATTTCATAATCACCCGGGTTTGGAGATCCGCCTATAAGAACTAATTTTTTATCGGTTGTTGTTTTTTCAAATGCATCAACCAATAAATGCAACCCTTTGTCTGGAATAAACCTGCCCACAAAAAGGAAATATTCCTGTGGTTTTAATCCGGTCTTTTCAAGAATATCAGTATTTGCCGGCAGTGGTTTTACTTCAGAGCCGTATGGAATGAAATCGAATGTACGGTTGAATTTTTTTTCAAAATATTCTTTTGTAAAGATATTATCAAAAACGACCTTGTTGGGAAAGTATGCTGTGATATAATTTGAAAAAATATAAAACAACTTTCCGTACCAGGGCCATTTATCTCTTTTCCAATCCATAGCAAACTGGCTGAGGACAACCCTTTTACCTGCAATCCTCAATAACATTGCCCAAATGCTGTTGGCACCGCTGTGCAAATGAACAACGTCTGCGGTGTTTCTAAAGATCACATCAAAAGTTGCTTTTGCCGAATGAACCAATGTGTCAATTCCTGCTTTGCTTACTGTTTTAAAATACTTCAGATTGATTCCTTCGTAATCTTTTACCCGTTCATCTTTATCTCCGGGATAAATCCTGCAATAAGCAACCAGGCTATGTCCCCGTTTCACGATCCGCGGATATAATTCAAAAGCAAATTTATCTGAACCGGCAGCGCCTGCCTTTGGTGGAATACCACGAAAACCTCCAAAAGCTGCTATTCTTAATTTATCCATAATTAATCAAGATAGCCTGTGTAATACATATTTAAATATTCTTTTAATGCAATTTTCCAATCCTGCATTAAATTGAGCTCTCTCAGTGCCAGTTTTCGGTTTACCAGGCGTTCACTTGGGGGCCTTTCAGCATAATAAACATCTTTAAAATAATCTGATTTTACCGTTGTGATCTTAACTTTATCCTGCAGGTTGAGCATTTTAATTAATTCACCTGCAACTTCGAGCCGGCTGGTTTGCCCGCCGCAAACCATATTATAAAGCCCCCAGTATTCTTTTTCGATCAAGGCTTTGACATTTTTAGCAAAATCATGTGTGAAAGTTGGTGTGCCGTCTTTATCATCAACAATAAACAGTTCCTTTTTCCCATCCTTTAATTGCTTCATTAATTTCTGGATGAATTTTTTGTCTTTTTTGGGACCTGCACCCATCATCCATCCTGCACGACAAACTAAAAAACGTTT
>JAYSWW010000460.1:0-2718 GCA_043717805.1 Ferruginibacter sp. | reverse complement strand
CATGGTCCTGGTGATTATTGGTGCCTTTGATCTTAATATATTTTCCATTGAGAAATAAACCAGTTGGTTTTATAACTATGGTGCGGATGCCGAAACGAAGTTTATTACTATCAATAACTTTACCATGTGATTTAACCACAGCGATTACACGGTACAGATATGGATCTTCCAATGACCAAAAAATTGGTTTGTTTACAGTTATTTTTTGCCTGATCGTTTTCTTTTCATTGATGGACAGTGAAGCAGGTTGATCTGTTGTCTGCCCAATGATTTTTCCATTCCTGTCGGTAATGATGGCAGATACGGTGATGTTTGAAATTTGCAATGATTCATTCATCACTGTTGTTTCAATATTTACTGTCGCCCTATTTTTCTGAACAGTTGTATGTACAAAGACAGGATTTTCATCCAGGTGAACAGGATCGTATTGATTCATCCATACGTGCCGGTAAATACCTGCTCCTTCATAGAACCAGCCTTCGTACTGGGATGCATCAACCCGAACGGCCAATACATTTTCTTTTTCATAATTGAGGTAATTGCTGATATCAAAAGAAGCGCCTACATAACCGCTCTTATTGTTGCCAAGGTAAAAACCATTGATCCAGAAACCGGCATCCCTGAATACTCCATCAAATTGAATCTGGAAACGTTGGCCGGAATCTGATCTTGTTACTTTGAAATGTTTCCTGTACCAACCGATGCTTGTTTCGGGGTATGCACCTCCAACAGGTTTATAACCGTGTGACTGCACATCAAAATCGGGAGAATTGGCAAAGGGTAATTCCACTGCCCAGTCATGGGGCAAGGAAAGATTTCGCCAGTTGCTGTCATTGTATTTTGGATCAATGGCAGTCTTTGGTGCAGCACCTGTTTTGGAAAATATGGTAGCAATGCTATAATTAAAATCTTTCAATGGGTCATTGGCATTGCCGAAAGCAAATTTCCAGTTATCATCGAAGTTGATTTTTTTTCGTTGTTGAGCAAAGGATTCCAGGTTGATCATTGAAAACAATGAAATATAGATGCAAACAAAATATAGTTTTATCATATTTTATTTTTTAATGAAGAATTCCGGAAAATAGGAATAGGTTCTAGTATTTTCTTTTGTAATGGCTTTTTTTTAATTCCATTTCCTTTTTCTTCTATAAGATTTAACATCAGGGAAAATGCTTCTTTTCCCATTTTTACCGTTTGCTGATCAATGGTTGACAGGGAAGGGCTTATGTGTTCACCAAAACCTTCATTTGCAAAACCGATGATGCCAAAATCTTCCGGTATGGAAATATGCTGCTCTTTTAATTCTTTGATGGCTCCCAATGCTGAAAAATCTTCAACAGCAAAAACGGCATCCGGTGGAATGGTCAAATGAAGGAATTGCCTGATGGCATTCTTCCCTGCTTCAATAGAAACATCTCCCTTAAATACATACTTTGCATTGTATTTTATGTTGTTTTTCTTCAATGCATCTTTATATCCCAATAACCGGTCTTTGAATATGTTGATGTGCTGTGGCCCCGAAATATGTGCGATGCGTTGATAGCCTTGCTCAATTAAATGTGTTGTGGCAATGAAAGCGCCTTTACGGTCGTCAATTACAATAGAATCAATTCCAAGTTCATCATTGGCCCTGTCGAAAAAAACAATCGGCATTTTCGCTTTTTTAGCATTCAGAAAATGACTGTAATCATTTTTTTCCTTGGCCAATGAAACAAGGATGCCATCTACCCTTGCATTTAAAAAGGTTTCAATACCTTTTTGTTCATGTTCCCATGATTCATTGGATTGATAGATCAGCACATTGTAACTGTGCTGGTTTGCCATGCTTTCAATGCCATGGACCACGGAACCAAAAAAATTGATCTCAGTACTGGGTATGATAACGCCGATGATACCGGTTTGTCCTGACCGTAGCGAAGAAGCGATCGTGTTTCTCCTGTAATTAAGTTTTCCGGCTGCTTTTAAAACCCTTTTTTTTGTTTTTTCACTGATGGCGGGATGGTCATTCAATGCACGTGAAACGGTGCCTGACGTAGTGTTCAGCTTTTTAGCAATATCAGCAATGGTTACTGTTAAACTCAATTTGATGCAATCGTTTGCATAAAAATATGGATTTAATTTGTTTTTCCAAAAAAAACGATTATTGAATGGTCTATACGGTTGGTTCAGTTTTGGCCGGAATGAATTAATTTTGTAATGATAAAAAAGTAATAAAATATCCAATAACCGTTCAACAACCAGTTTTGAATCAAATAAAAAAAGATAATTCCTTAAATAATAAGATTATTATAACTGCTTTGACCAGCATTGTTTTATTGTTTGGTTATCAAAACTGCCTGTCACAAAATCAAAAGATCAAATGTTATTTTAATTATCCTGTCAATACGCTCATTTCAACAGGGGCCAATGCGGCATACCTGAACGGGGCATTTGATGATACTGTAACTGCATATATTAACCGGTCAAAATATACGGTTGATATAGCAATGTATAATTATACTTCTACCGGCGGAACCATTGTAGCTAAAATTGCCACGGCAGCCAACAATGCTGTAAGCAGGGGAGTGACAGTAAGATGGATATACAATGGCAGTTCAACCAATTCCGGATTAACACTATTGAGTTCTTCAATTTATACTATTGCCAGCCCTACTTCTGCAGGTTATGGCATCATGCACAATAAATTCATGGTCATTGATGCCAACTCAGCAGATCTGA
>JAYSWW010000459.1:0-2729 GCA_043717805.1 Ferruginibacter sp. | reverse complement strand
GTTAAAGTGATACTGGAAGTTGACAATACCCAACTCAAAATTTCAAAGTCATTATTGGAATGTATGGAAGACGATCCGGGTGCACTTGACTATTTTAATAAATTACCCCCTTCACACCAGAAATATTATTCAAAATGGATCGAAAGTGCCAAAACAGATATTACAAAAGCTAAAAGAATTGCACTCACGTTAAATGCCTGTTCAAAAAAAATGAGTTTTTCACAAATGATGCGACTGCAGAAAAAGGAAAACTGATCAATCATCTACTTCAATATAATACTGGAGTAATTCTTTTTCATCTGCATAAATTCTAAGAGGGTAAGAATCAACTATTTTAAATTTGTAAGTTATGCTGATGTTACCATTGTTATCTTTAAAATCGATTGGTTCGGTTTTCCATTGTTTTTTGTCATCACCCATTACAAGTATTATTTTTTTTATAGGTGTAGAACCCGAATGAATAAAACTAAAACTTACAGGAGTGTTGGCTTTGGTCTTAATATAGCCATTTTCCGGTTGTGGTTTTTGTAATCCGTATTTATAAGATGCATTGCTGAAAACAGGTAAAGCATAAAACGCCTTTAAGCTCTTGGGTCCGGCACCCAATTGCCAGGCACTGTTATCCGGAAAATGATCGAGGTTGAACAATGATCTGTCTGCAAAAAAATATTCACTTGTAAATAGTTTTGTAAAGACTGACATTTTTTTATCTGTAAATCCACTTGCTTTTGCCGCATCTATATAAAACCATTGTTCGGGGCTTTGTCCAAGTTGTACCACGTTCCAGGTATGGTTTATTTCATCTGCTTTGTTATTTATTTCATCTGCATTGTTTTTTATATACCCATCCACAGTAAGGCATCTTATGTTTGCCAAACTGCACATTTCCTGCACCAGTAATGCAAAACCTGCCGGGGTTGCTTTGCGCAACTGTACCACAATAACCGGATCCGAATTTTTATTATCATTGGATTTAGTGGCTTTCGGGTCAATGGCAATATTATTTGCTATCCAGTAATAAATAGCCCTTGCTTTATCATATTTATCAGTAAAATTCCGGGTAATGGTATCTGCAATTGTAGCAACATTTAAATTATCAAGTGAACCCAATTGCCTTACCCACTCATCAGTAACTGCAAATTTATTTCCCTGGGCAGATAAATTAAAACCAGTAAATGCAAACAGAATTAATAAAAGAAAGCTGTATTTATTCATGAATTAAAAATACGTAACCATAAGTTAACTAAAATAAAATTTTATTGTTATAAGCTTTTTACTTTTTTTGATTTCAGTTCCCTGAACTTGATTTTTTGTTCGTTCGTAAGGATTGATTCGATCTTTACCGCCATTTCTTTCCTCAGGGTTCTTAATTTTTCTTTCTTTTGTGATTCTGATAATGCAGTATTATTTTCTATTGTTTCCTTATCTGATTTCATAGATTGATTGAACGCTCTGAGTTTCCCTCTTTGTTCTTTTGTAAGATCCAGATCACGGAATATTCCTCTTCCGGATTCACTTTCATTTACAGGAGCAATTTCAGTGGTTGCAGAATCGGTTTTATGTGTTCCGGTTTTTCTTTGAATCTGTGCAAAAGAACTCCGGCTAATCAATATGAGTAAGCATATGGAGATAATTTTTTTCATGTCATATATTTAGGGTTGTATAGATATAATTGACCATTGAAAGTTTAATGAGTTGAATAATAAAAATAAAAAACCCCGCAATAGCAGGGCCATTTATTTAATGAATTGGTATCATTACCTTAAAAACAGGATCTCACGGTATTTTGGTAATGTCCATGAAGTGTCATCTACCATCAGTTCCAGCTTATCAACATGATACCTGATGAGGTCAAAATATTTACCTTTAACATTTTCGCAATAAGCAATTGCTTTTTTCCTGGTATCTGTTATCTCGTTTGCTTTCTTTCTTGCTTCAATCATATTTTCCACATTATCACTGATCGTATTTATGTGTTCACTGATCTTTTCAAGTATTTGTTTCTGGTTGGCATAAGCGCTTTCTTTTAACCCGGCATCCTTCAATCCGCGAATATTATCAACCAGTATATTCTGGTATTTAATTGCAGAAGGGATGATGAAAGTAGAAGCGATGTCACCCATAACCCTTGCTTCGATCTGTACCATTTTGATATAAGATTCAAGCATGATCTCGTGCCTTGCTTCGAGTTCGGGAAGTTTATAGATCAGGTTTTCGGTAAATAATTTTTTTGCTTTATCACTTACATATGCATCCAGTGCAAGTGGTGTTGTCTTAATGTTAGACAAGCCTCTTTTCTTTGCTTCTTTTTCCCACTCTTCACTATAGCCATCACCTTCAAACAAAACTTTTTTGCTGTCAACAATATATTTTTGAATTACCTGCATGATGGCGACTTCCTTTTTTTCACCTTTTTCAATATGTCCATCAACTTCAATTTTGAAATTCTTCAGGGTTTCGGCCATAACTGCGTTCAATGTTGTCATTGGTCCGGCACAGTTTGCTGAAGAACCAACGGCCCGGAATTCAAATTTATTTCCTGTGAATGCGAAAGGGGATGTACGGTTGCGGTCGGTATTGTCCAGCATCAATTCCGGGATGCTTTTATGAATATCCAGTTTTAATATGGCTTCATCCTGTTCGTCAAAATCTCCTCCAACCCTTTTTTCTATCTGGTTTAAAACATCTGTCAGGTATTTACCGATAAAAATAGAAATGATCGCCGGCGG
>JAYSWW010000458.1:0-2730 GCA_043717805.1 Ferruginibacter sp. | reverse complement strand
GCATTGTATCAATAGAAATTTTAAGGGATGCAAAAAAAATAAACCTTGATATTAAAAGAGACATGATACCCATCAGCAGTATTGATGCATCTTATATGATCGACAGTATAACAGGATATATACGTCTCAATACTTTTTCATTACAAACTTACCGCGAGTTTATGCAAAACCTTGAAGCATTGAAAAAGCAAGGATTGAAAAAACTCATTTTCGACCTGCGGGGCAATGGTGGCGGCATGTTGGATGAAGCCATTGAAATTGCCGATGAATTCCTGGAGGGCGATAAGCTGATAACCTACACCATTGGTAAGCATATTCCAAAAAAAGAATATCGTTGCCGGAGGGAAGGCCAATTTGAAAAAGGCGACCTGGTTGTTCTGGCTGATGAAGGATCTGCCAGTGCCAGTGAGGTTATCATCGGGGCCTTGCAGGATTGGGACCGGGCAACGATCATTGGACGCAGGACCTTTGGAAAAGGCCTGGTTCAGGACCAGTTTGACCTGAGTGATAAAAGTGCCTTGCGCCTGACCATTGCCAGGTATTATACTCCCATTGGCCGAAGCATCCAGCGTTCGTATAAAAAAGGCAGCAAAGCATATTATGAAGATATTTCCAACAGGTACCATGATGGTGAGATTTACAGTGCAGATTCAGTTAAAAATGACAGCAGCAAAATCTACCAGACATCATCCGGCAAAAAAGTATTTGGCGGAGGCGGCATAACACCGGATTATTTTATCGCGGCCGATACAGGCAGCATGAGCAGCAGTATTGCAAAAATTTATGGCAAAGGTTTGATCAATGATTTCGGATACAAATATTACTTATCAAATACAACATCACTTAAATCATATAAGTCGCCGGGTGAATTTGCCAGAAACTTTTCTATTACAGAAGACAACTGGAATTTTTTTGAAACCCTCGGTAAAGAAGACTCTATTGATCTGAAAGGGTTGAATGAAAAGGAAAAAGCATATTTAAATAAAACACTCAAGGCTTCCATTGCCCGTCAGTTGTGGCGAAATGAAGGCTATTTTGAAGTAAGCAATCTACAGGACAATTCTGTAAAAAAAGCATTGGAGCTGTTGCATCAATAAATAAAAATTTACTCTCTTAGATCATACAGGACATTTTCAATAAAAATCAAACCAGCAGGCTTTTTTAGAATCATAAATCATTAAAAAGTAAAAAGCCTCCTTGTGGGAAGCCTTTTGATTTGTTTCAATGGACAGAAATAAATTAACTGTTCATTACTTTGGTTGGAGTTTGGTTTTCATGAGGTATAGAAACGGGCATTTTGATTTATGGATTCAGAAACTAAAACGTGAAATTGATTTTTTTATTTTTTTTAGTGTGTAGTGTTGGTTCTTAAGATATTGTAGTTTTTCTTCTACTAGCGGTTAGCATCAATTTAATGAACTGGTTTTGACCGGTTCCCTTCCGGGGCGGATTAGAAGTTATTTCCTAAATAATCATCAGTAAATAAATTACAATATATCCGAAGAAGAAAGCAATTGAATTCTTAATCAGCTATAATTTTTTACTTGTAGAAAACATTTTATATGATACACTGAAGGATAAATGCTTTTTTGAATTTTTTCATTTCAACAGATCAGCCGGTGTCATTTCATTGCTTAACAATTTTCCGAACAATTCCCAACGTTTGTTCAAAGCCTTATCAGTTCCGCCATGTGATTCAATGTAATGCTTAACCAATTCCTGTCCGTAATTGTAATTGATGACATAACTCCTGTATTTCTTAATAAAGCTGATGGATTTCAAAGCAGTTTCTTCATTGGATAACCCGTAATCACTGAGCCAGCGCATGGCTTCTTTTTCATCCATGGTTTTATTGATCAATCCGCGGGCAACTTCATTTCTTACAAAATTCAATGAGCTTTTTAAAGCAAGTGCATCAAAATAAAAATCCAGGCCATTTGTATCCAGTCCTGCCAATGGCAATAATATTTCTTTGGCAAATTTGTTCTTTTCCTTACCGGGGAAAGCCACTTCAATGCCATAATTGGCCGACCCTTCTGCGATCAATGATTGCGGGCTGTACAAAGGGTATAAAGATATTTCCACCCATCCCTTATTCCTGTAAAGGTTTTCTTCGAGCAACATGTTATACACGTGGTGGCCAGGGTAACTTTCATGTGAAGCCACATCAATGGCACGTTCAATGAAAATCTGCAGATCGGTGTTTATCTGTATGAGGCTTTGATAATTTCCTTTGTACCAGTTATAACCGCTCCAGGACTTGTGATTCAGCAATTCAAGTGTGAAATTTTCTGATCCCGGCAAAGTATAATGTGCCAGAGTTCTTTTCCTGGCCTCCGCGATCGCTGTTTTAAAAACAGTATCCAGTTTATTTTCCGGAACTATGAATTTTTTCGCCATCTGTTGAAATCTTTCAGCAATGGTACCTTTTCCGGGTAAAGCACTGTCCAGTTTTGAAACAATCTCTTTAAAATAATTTTCATCATATACAGGAACCGTAACAGCAAACAATTCTTTCGTCTCTGTTTCAAATGATGTTGATTCAGCAGCGAATATTTTTATACGGCGTCCAAAGGCGATCAACTGGTTTGTCATCCAGTCGGCACGATTGTTTAATGTATCATTTTTATTCTCAGCTTTAAATATTTTTAATTCATTGATTAGGTCATTCACGGATACCAATAAGCTGTCTTTGGGAAAGTTGGCAAGTTTGGGTGCAGTTGGTTTCAG
>JAYSWW010000457.1:0-6981 GCA_043717805.1 Ferruginibacter sp. | reverse complement strand
TTACTTCTACCGGCGATTATTGGTTTAAAAGTGACGAAAAAGGATATTTTAAATACAACCCTTCTTCCAATATATTACAGGCATGGCCTGCAATTAATGCCAATCTGTTATTTGGTAAAAAACAACCTTTTCTTGAAGACAGTAAGGCCAATCTTTGGTTTCCGGGGCAGGACGGAGCTATAACCCTATTGAATATAGCAACCGAAAAGACGGATAGTTTTACCATAAATAAAGATGCTTCTAAAATTATTTGTACCGCCTTGTTCCAGGATAAGCAGGGTACTTTTTGGATTGGAACAGAAAAAGGCTTTGCAAAAGTTATTTTAAATGATAACAAAATAGCTTCTTCTCCCGTAAAATGGTTTTACAATAACAGCAACAACCGCAATTCGCTTAATTACAATCATGTTTCGTGTTTTTTAGATGATCCATCTGCACCCAATAAATATTTATGGATAGCAACAAAAGGCGGTGGCCTTAACAGGTTTGATAAAACCAGTGGCGATTTTTTTCACCTCACTACAAAGGATGGTTTACCGGATGATGTGGTGTATGGCATTTTACCAGATGATGCAGGCAATATCTGGGGCAGCACCAACAAAGGTATTTTTTGCCTCATTGCAGTAAAAAATAACAACAGTAACAATTGGATATTTCACAATTTTACCAAAGCCAATGGTTTGCAGGATGATGAATTTAATACCGGCAGCTATGCAAAATTGCCAAATGGAAACCTTGCCTTTGGCGGGGTTAAAGGAATAAATATTTTTAATCCCAAAGAAATACTGGAGCCAGGCTTTATGCCCAATGTTTTCATTACAGATATACTCATCAATAACCAATCCATTGCAGCATCAGATAATACAGGTGTTCTTACAAACACTATTGAACAATCAAAAGAGATTACACTTACATACTTACAGGATATAATTACGCTTGAATTTTCATCGCTTGATCTTACAGCTTCTGCACAAAATAAATACCGCTATCAATTGGTTGGTGTAGATAAGGATTGGGTTGAATCCGGAACCCGCCGCACAGCCACTTATTTGCACCTTTCTTCGGGTAAATATATTTTTAAAGTGCAGGGCAGTAACAGCCAGGGCATATGGAGTGATGAGATTGCCGAACTGCAAATAACCGTATTACCCCCCTGGTGGCGAAGTTGGTGGGCCTACATGATCTACATTGTAATGCTGGGCTACGGCATCAGGGCCTATTTTAAATTCACTGTAAACAGAGCCAAACTTAAATCGCAATTAAATTTTGAGCAAATGGAAGCCAAAAGAGTAAAAGAATTAGACTCGGTAAAAACACAGCTCTATACCAATATTACCCACGAATTCAGAACTCCGCTTACGGTTATTCTGGGTATGGCTCAACAGGTTAAAAGCAATCCGCCTCAGCATTTGGATAATGGTATTGATATGATTATCCGCAACGGGCAAAGCCTGTTGAACCTGGTGAATGAAATGCTCGATCTGTCGAAACTCGAAACGGGCAAGATGACACTTCAACTGGTGAATGGCGACATTATTAATTTTCTCCGTTATATTGTTGAGTCATTTCATTCGCTGGCAGAAAGCCAGAAAAAGCAATTACATTTCTTATCCCAAATGGATGGGTTGTACATGTCTTATGATCCGGAAAAACTCAGGAAGATTGTTGCCAATCTGCTGTCTAATGCCTTGAAGTTTACACCTGAAAAAGGCAATATTTATATTACAGTCAGTGAAAACAGCCTGCCTGCTGATACAGAAAAATCAACACTGATCATAAAAGTAAAAGATACAGGATTGGGTATTCCGGAAAGCCAGTTACAACATATCTTCGACAGGTTTTATCAATTGGATAATAGCCATACCCGCAAAACAGAAGGAACCGGTATAGGCCTGGCACTTACGAAAGAACTGGTTAAATTGATGGAAGGAGAAATAACGGTTAAAAGCCCGCCAACAGGTTCCAATAAAGGAAGTGAATTTACCGTGGTTCTGCCATTAAAAAAATTAACGGTTGGAATAGAAAAAATGATTACTGCAGATTTTAAAGATACGCGGATACAAAAAATTACCACTGCCAAAGCCATTGGCATTGTTGATGAAATAAAAACCAAAGAAAAACCGCTGATCTTATTAGTGGAAGATAATGCAGATGTTGTTGCCTACACAGCATCCTGCCTGCCCGATTACCGGCTTGCTGTTGGGCAGGATGGAAAGGAGGGTTTTGAGATTGCTTCAGAAATAATTCCCGACCTGATCATTACAGATGTAATGATGCCCTTTGTAGATGGTTTTGAATTGTGCAGGCAATTGCGCAATGATGATCACACCAGTCATATTCCCATCATCATGCTAACGGCCAAAGCCGATATTGAAAGTAAAATGGAGGGATTGGAAAAAGGTGCAGATGCTTATTTAGAAAAACCGTTTAACAGAGAAGAGTTACTGATACGCATAAAAAAACTACTGGAGTTGAGGAAAAACCTGCAGCAGTTTTACCTTAAAAAAGCAGGCCTCCGGGTTGATACATCCGCAACTGAACCTATTGAATCTTTTGAACAGCGAAGTGAAAATAAAACAGAAGACGACTTTGTAAGAAGGGTAAGGGAATCTGTAGAAACACATGTAGCTGATTCCGGTTTTACGGTTGAGCAGTTGTGTAAAATGGTATTTATGAGTCATTCTCAATTGCTCCGAAAACTGGATGCACTGACGGGTTGTTCGCCCAATAAATTTATTCGTATCATCCGCTTAAACAAAGCAAAAGAACTGTTGAAACAAACTGACATTAGTATTGCATCCATAGCCCTCGATTGTGGCTACAACGACCCGGGTTATTTTGCAAGGGTATTTAAACAGGAATATGGATTAACTCCGCAGGATTGGCGGGTTGCTAACCCTAAATGACCCGATAAGGTTAATTTAACCAGCACCCCGTTAAATCCCAAACGGAAAAACCCGCAAACCCTGTTTAGCTTCAATTAGAGGATTGATATGTTTAAGTTGGCATACAACTATGGATTTTGTTCTTCTATCAACCCAATTGCATTTCCCCAGGGATCAATCAGCGTGGCAACTTTAATACCACCACCAACATCAGATGTTTTATTTAGAACAGAGGCGCCTTTCTCAAGCATTTTTTCTACACATTTCTCAATTTCATCAACAGCCCAGTGAGAAACTGTCTGATTGCCAGGTGTAACGGTTTCGTCCAGAGGGTGTAAACCTAGTTCACAGCCGTTGAAATCAAAACCTATATAAAAAACTTCTTCAAAATATGGCTGCTTGCCCGTTAGTTCAATGTACCATTCTTTGGCTTTTTGCAGATCAGGTACATAATAAATAACGGTTCTTAGTTTATTGAACATAATTCAGTTTTGTGATGAAAGTTAAACATTCCTGCAATAAAAAAAGGAGAACGATTGCTCATTCTCCATTACCGTAATATCTGGGATTTCTTATTTCACAATTCCCATCTTAGCTTCAATGCTAAGTGTTGCATGCGGAACTGCTCTTAATCTTGCCTTATCAATTAATTTACCGGTGATGCGGCAAATACCATAGGTTTTGTTCTCAATGCGCATCAATGCTTTTTCCAGGTGATCAATAAAGGTGATCTGGCGGCTTGCCATCTGGCTCAATTGCTCTCTTTCCATGCTTAAACTTCCGTCTTCCATGGTCATATAACGGTTATCACTTTCATCGCCTCCCATTTCATCTTTTCGGGTAATCAGACCCTGCAGGTAATTCAATTCTTTTTTTGCTGCATCTAATTTGCGGTTTATGAGATCCCTGAATTCTTTCAGATCGGCATCGCTGTACCGAACAATGGGTGCACCGGGGTCATTTTTAGGCTGATCCAGTACTGATTTTGTAAAATCAGGCTGGTATTTCCGTGATGTTTTTGTATTAAATTTTGGAATAACAACAGGTTTGGCAGGTATCACCCTGATATCCTTTGTATTTGTAGCCATTGGTTTTTGTGCGGGCTTGGCCGGCAGTTTTGCAATGGGCTTTGTGGATTTTTCTTCGATTTTCTTGGTCATAGGTTTTAGTACCGGTTTTGTAACAGCTACCGGAATTTTCAGAGCTGTTTTTTGTATAGGTTTAGCTGGTTTTAACACAGGCTTTTTTGCTGCAGGTTTAACTTTTACCACTGCTTTGGCTTTTGGTTTTATGACAGCTTTTACTTGTTTCCTGGGAGCTGATTTCACCTTGCTTACTGTTTTAGAAGCTTTGGGTACCGGCTTTTTTGCTGCAGTTTTTGCTGCTTTTTTAAGAGCTGGTTTCACCTGTTTCTTTACAGGGATTGCTTTTTTTACTGGCTTGGTAACCGCTGCTTTTTTGGGAGCCGGCTTTTTTGCTGCAGGTTTAGCTGCTTTCTTTTTAGTTGCCATACTACTCGCTTTTTTTAAATACGTTTACAGTTAAGGGTGAATCATTCACTTCAATTAGGGTGCCACTATTGATAAATGGAACAAAGTCAAGTGAATCTGCCAAAATTTCGCGGCAAATATAGTCTTTAAATTGAATTAATGATGGTTGTAATACTTCATTTTCTTTTACCGTTACAGCTATCCGGTCCGTAAGCTCAAAATGGTTCTCTTTCCTGATATTTTGTACCCGATTTACGAATTCCCTGGCATTCCCTTCAGATTGTAAGGCTTCTGTGATAGAAATATCAAGTGCAACCGTTAAAGCACCCTTTCCGGCTATTTCATATCCCGGTATCTCATCGGTTATGATCTCAAGGTCTTCTGAAGTAATCACAACAGGTTCCTCCCCATCTGTCATTTTATCGTTGTATAATGTAAAAGGTCCTTCCTGTACTTTTTCGATG
The DNA here is from genome assembly GCA_043717805.1 of Ferruginibacter sp. Classification (GTDB taxonomy): domain Bacteria; phylum Bacteroidota; class Bacteroidia; order Chitinophagales; family Chitinophagaceae; genus Ferruginibacter. The sequence continues at coordinate 2,142 of JAYSWW010000457.1, read as the reverse complement.
GTTGCATTGTCAAATTTTTCTATTTCTGATGCCGCCCATTTCATTTTTTGACCCAATCTTTTACCCAGGGTTTTAAAATTTGCTTTGGCTTTTTTCCTGATAAAATCATTGTCTGAATTTAATATCTCTACTTCTTTGATATTCGTTTCAGCTTTTATGATCTCTTCTACCAGTTTAATATTAGCTGCCATTTCATTGTCCATTGCCGGGATGAAAACTTTTTGTAAAGGCTGTCTCACTTTAATATTCACTTTTTTCCGAAGTGATAATATCAGGGAAGAAGCATCCTGTGCCAGTTGCATTCTTTTTTCAAGAGAAGCATCAATTACAGATTCAGCCGCTTTTGGAAAAAGCACATGGTGAACGGATGTTTCTGAAAAACGGGATGTAACCGAATTCAGGTTGCCAAATAACCAGTCGGCAAAGAACGGCGCTACAGGGGCAGTCAAGCGGCTTAGTGTTTCCAGGCATTCGTACAAAGTCTGATAAGCGCAGATCTTATCAAATTCATATTCTCCTTTCCAAAACCTCCTGCGGCAAAGCCTTACATACCAGTTGCTCAGGTGTGCATCTACAAATTCTTCGATTGCTCTTCCGGCCTGGGTTGGCTCATAGGCATCAAAATTTTGTTCTACAGTGTTAATCAGGCTGTGCAAAGAGGATAAGATCCATTGGTCTATTTCAGGGCGCTCATGAACAGGGATGTATTTTTCTTTAAAATCAAATCCGTCTACATTGGCATACAATGCAAAGAACTGGTAGGTATTATAGAGTGTTCCGAAAAATTTACGCTGAACTTCTTTGATCCCTTCTTCATCAAACTTCAAACTATCCCAGGGAGATGCATTTGTGATGAGGTACCACCTGGTAGCGTCTGCGCCATAACTGTTGATAGTTGAAAATGGGTCCACCACATTGCCGAGGCGCTTGCTCATTTTATTACCGGCTTTGTCTAACACCAATCCATTGCTTACAACAGTTTTGTAAGCCACGCCTGCCTGTAAGCCAGATCCATTCATTTTAGAATCTTTCCACAGGTCAGATTTCTTTAATTCTTCCTCAATTGATTCTTTCAACAAAGAACCCAATGCGTGTAAAGTATAAAACCATCCTCTTGTCTGGTCCACGCCTTCAGCAATAAAATCTGCGGGAAAATTCTGTGCAAATATTTCTTTGTTTTCAAAAGGGAAATGCCATTGTGCATAAGGCATGGCACCGCTGTCAAACCAAACGTCTATAAGGTCGGGTACACGCTTCATAGGTTTTCCGCTGTCGCTTACCAATACGATGTCATCAACATATGGCTTGTGAAGGTCAAGTATGCCTTCATGTAAATAATGTGTGTTGGTATTGCCTCCTAAAACGGTTGCTGCTTTTTTTATTTCGTTGTTCAATGTTTCAATAGATCCGATGCATTTTTCTTCCATACCATCTTCCGTTTTCCAGATCGGTAATGCTGTTCCCCAAAAACGGCTTCGACTGAGGTTCCAGTCTACCATGTTTTCCAGCCAATTTCCAAAACGGCCTGTTCCGGTTGAAGCGGGTTTCCAGTTGATGGTTTTATTCAGTTCAACCATCCGGTCTTTTACAGCCGTGGTTTTAATGAACCATGCATCAAGCGGATAATAAATGATCGGTTTATCGGTACGCCAGCAGTGGGGGTAATTGTGTTCGTATTTTTCTACTTTAAAAGCCCGGTTTTCTTTTTTAAGTTTAACGGCAATGTCAACATTCACATCAACATAATCTGCTGCATCTTTATAATTTTTTACATAACGCCCACTGAATTCTCCTGTTTCATCAATAAATTTCCCCTGTTTGTCAACAAGAATAAGGATACCAAGATTGTTTTTTTGTCCAACCCTGAAATCATCTGCACCAAAAGCCGGGGCAGTATGAACGATGCCAGTACCATCTTCTGTAGTAACAAAATCTCCGGTGATCACTTTAAAAGGATTGGCACCGGGCGTTGTTTCCTGAATTTTTTCTAAAGTATTTGATTCAAAGGGGAGGAGTTGTTCATAAGAAATTCCTTCAAGTTCTTTTCCTTTGAACTCAGTTATTATTTTCCATGGAATGATCTTATCGCCTTCTTTGTATTCTTCAAAATATCCGTTCTCAGCATCAGCTTTAAAATATTTG
>JAYSWW010000456.1:0-2731 GCA_043717805.1 Ferruginibacter sp. | reverse complement strand
AGAACTATATTCCTTACCTGAGTGATGTAGAAAAAATGGGTATACACAAGGCGCCCATTATGGAATTTGCAAACAGCAGTTATGCAGCAAATTGTTACCGTGAATTATGGACAGAAATTAAAGAAGGGGTTCTTTAATAAATATTATTGCATTGGCAAATCAAAACTTCCCGCTGTAAAAACTTTTTCAGTAGATGATGATGTATCATACATACCACCTTCAAAAGTTCCCGTTACCCTGGTAGTTGATATACTAGTAATGACTATTTTAAATGGATGAGGATTTGGTACAACAGGGTTGTTGCCGGTTTGCCACAATCCTCCCGGTAAACCCGGGCCTATATAATACCCGTCTGCAAAAGCAATGGCTGTTGGAACAACTCCTTCTTCTTCATATGTACCCGGAGGAAAATCCAACCCGGTAAGTCCTAATTCAATAGCTTCTGTAGAACCAGCCGATACACTGCCAATGGCTGAAAAAATTGATCCGCTTGCCCCCCCAAAAGACCTGGTTGCTGAAGCAAGAAAATTAAATGTACGGTCAACACCATCAATTTTGCATTTGATAAAAGCAGTTCCGGAAGTTCCGGATGTAGTAGTTGTTATTGAAAATGAACAACCATTTGTACCGGGGCTAAATACATTGGTTCCTGCTGCAGCCGGCGTTCCGGATCCGGTTAAAACGATGATTTGATTACCTGTTATAGTGAAAGTGCCGCTGCCCGAAAAAGAGATTCCGTTTGCGGTACCGGTAGAAATAACATAGGTTCCAACTGTTGCCACATTAACTGTAATGATGACTGTATTGGAAGCATTCAAAGCTGTTCCTGCCACAAAATTACCACCTATTATTGGTGTAACACATGCTCCCGGTGCACCGTTTAATGCATAAACTGCAGTTCCGGATTGGCTGCCACCTGTTGCACCCGAGCCGGGTAATCCACCGCTCTCGGTACTGTATTCTTTATCACAGGCAGTTAAGGCCATTGTAAAAAACAAACCCATTAAAAACATTTTAATAATCCGGATCATATGAAGTATTTTGATTTTGTAAAAATAAACTTTCCTGAGCATTTTGCAATAAGCACAAAAAAGAAGCCAATCAATAAAAAATATTGACTGGCTTACAAAAATGAAATTGAATTATTTATTGAAAGACTTATCCTTTCAATATCCTGTGTAGTTCTGTTTTTCCGGTTGCCGGATTATTTGATATATTTTCAATCAGGCCAATATTGGGTGCATAATAATAATCTGAATCAGCAAACTTCACTTTACCCTGAACAGGTAAAGTTGCATATCCCAACAGGTGTACCTGGATAACATCAGTATACACAATACCCTGCACGGTTCTGTTAATCCCTTTTGCCATCATTTTCCATTCATAAGTAGTGGGAACTCCTGCATTCAAAAACTCATCTTTCCATACTGTGCCAACCGGCTCATTTGCCTTAAGAAAAGTAGTTGTTATTTTGTCATCGCCTTTAAATGAAACAAGCGTTGTAACACCATTGTTATAATTATGATATGTAATTGTTTCAGAGCCACCGGCTGATGATTTGGAATAAATATTACCGTCCATTGTTGTATCCCCTAAAATTGATAGTGATGATTTACTTATAACAGCTTTTCCATCAATAGTTGAATCAATATAACTTATAATGCTTTTATCCCGGAAAGGGTAATACGAATTCAATTTGTTAGCATTGTCTGCTACTTTATTACCGGGAGACTGAGGCAAAACTGTATTTTCATTTACAAGATCTTTCTTGCAGGATGCAAGTACAATGCAGAGTAATAAAATTGAAAAAAAAGCTTTGATTGGGTTTTTCATAAAATTTAATTTAATAATGTAAAAAATAATATATTTAAAGTGGATATAAAAAGAATTCAATGTAACGCTTCATATGATCATTGGTACATACACTTATGCAATTAGTGTACCTGAATAAGACAATTTATGTTAAAATAATGTTTCTATATTTACAAAATCTGATAATAAAATTATTTGTTTATGAAAAAAGAATTAGCGAGTTGGTTCAGCCCTGCATTACAAAAGGAAATGCCAATTGTTGCATATGGTGATTACGGATTTGCATTGTTATTGGTACCAACAGCAGCAGCCGATTACCTGGAATATGAAAGATTCCAGTTAATGGAATCGCTTGCACCTTATATTAACAGTGGTAAAGTAAAAGTTTTTTCTATCAACAGTATTAACAATGAAAGCTGGTTGAACAATGAAATTGCAGGCGAACATAAAGGTATCCGTCACAACCAGTTCAATGAATATGTTTTTAATGAGGTAGTTCCTTTTATAAAAAACAACACTTCGTCGGAAACGCCGATCATTACCTGTGGCGCTTCTTTTGGGGCTTTGCATAGTATGAATTTATTTCTAAAAAGACCCGATCTTATAAATGGCGTTATTGCCATGAGCGGGGTTTATGACCTCATGGAATATACAAAAGGATTTTATGACGACCAGGTATATTTTAACTCTCCCCAGCATCATATTCCCAACCTGGAAGATGACTGGCAATTGAATCACATCCGCAAAAGCAACCACATTCATATATTAACGGGTAGCGGTGATTATGAAGATCCACAGGCTTCCAGGAATTTTTCGGGGGTATTGAACGATAAAGGTATTCCACACGAACTCGATGTTTGGGGAAGTGAATGGAAACATGACTGGCCAACCTGGAGGGCTATGCTACCTGCTTATTTAG
>JAYSWW010000455.1:0-2735 GCA_043717805.1 Ferruginibacter sp. | reverse complement strand
CTTTTGTTGGTTAACTTCGGCTTTTAGTTATTAATTTAGCTTCAGTTCCGGGCGGACAGTTGGTCAATTCCCCAACTGCAAGCAAGCCCTGTTCGTTAGCAGCCATTATTTACACCCTAATAATCAATTATAATCCTAACTGTTAACAAAATTTATAAATTCCATCAAAGGTAAAAATTCATACATGCTCCAGCAGCTCACAGAAAAAAATCGACTTACAAGGCAACATACTCAGGATTTCCGTCATTGCTTTGCACTTAACCGAAATGCAGCAGGTTTCACGAATGAAATGAAAGAACTTGTGTATACCCTGGTATGTGACCGGGCCGATGGTCCATTTGTTTATGATATTGACGGCAATGAATATGTCGATCTTACAATGGGATTTGGCTCCATTTTATTTGGACATAATTATCTTCCGGTACGCAAAGCTATTGAAGAGCAATTGACAAAAAGCTGGTCCGTTGGCCCCATTTCTCCAATGGCAGGAATTCTTTCAAAAGAAATCTCAAAAGCTACCGGTGTTCAACGGGTTGCATTTTTTAATTCAGGAACCGAGGCTGTTATGGTGGCATTGCGGATTGCAAAAGCAATTACCAAAAAAAAATATTTTGTCTTTTTCAAAGGATCTTATCATGGTACTTTTGATTCCCTTCTTTCATTAAAAAACGATCCAATTACCAATCTTGCAAAAGAAATTGTTCCAGGGGTAACACAATCTATCCTGAATGAATCCTACCTCCTTGAATATGGTTCCGAAGAGTCATTGAATTTTATAAAAAAACATAAAGATGAAATTGCCGCGATTTTGACGGAGCCTGTGCAAAGTCGCAACCCTGTATTTCAACCTCGTGAATATTTACATGAACTCAGAAAAATAACGGAAAAGAATAATATCGCATTGATTTTTGATGAAGTGATTACTGGTTTCAGAATAGGTATTGGTGGCAGCCAGAAACATTTTGACGTGTCCGCCGATATTGTGACTTACGGAAAAGTAATTGGCGGTGGTTTACCAATTGGTATCGTTGCAGGCAAAGCAAAATTTCTTGATGCAACTGATGGCGGCTTCTGGCAATATGGGGATGATTCTATACCTTCTGTAAAATCAACTTTTGTTGCAGGCACTTTTTGTCATCACCCGCTTGCTATGGCTGCATCACTTAAAATACTGGAGATATTAAATCAATCAAACGGAAAACTGCTGAAGGACCTGAATGAATCTACAGAAACATTTTGTGCAAGACTTAATAGCTTTTTCAGTACAAACGGTTACCAGCTTTCAATCAGTCATTTTGCATCGCTTTTCAGATTTCATACCCCAGGTAAATTAAATCTGCTGTATTATCAGCTATTGTTAAATGGTGTATATGTCTGGGAGGGTCGGAACTGTTTTCTTTCTCCGGCTCATACACCAGAGGTGCTTGCTACTCTTGAAGAAAAGATAAAACTAAGTTGTTTACAATTGGAAGAGCAGGGTATTATGAAAAAGAAATCAGCAGGCAACCCCATCATTTAAAAACACACACATAGCATGAATAAAAAATTAATACTTCAAGAGGGCGAATACAGCATTTGGCGGCACGAAGGTATTCCCGATGAAGCTTTAGAATTTTTGGATCGTATTGCCTGGGGTAATGAAGGAGCTGTATATGAACATAAGAACACCGAAGAACATATCCACCTGCTTCACCGGCCTACATTGATGGCTATTCATGAGTATGATAAAATTCAGGGCACGGCTGTTTTTTGTAATACAGCAGTAACTGCAGGAACAACACATTTCAATTGTTACTATATACGTTATTTCGCTTCATCAAAAGAAATAAGAGGTAAAGGTGTCATGAAAAAATATGGCATAAAAGTAATGGAAGCTGTTCGTGATGATGAAAAAGAAAAAACAGTTTTTTTTGCTTGTATAGAAAAGGGGAACAAAGCTTCCTATAGAACCGTGGAAAGTGCCGGATATGAAAATATCGGAGTAATAAAAACGAATGGCTTCAGTCGCTATTTCCCTAAAGCAAATAAAAATATTGAGCGGGTAAATACAGATTCAGGACGAAAGGAAGTACTATCCTTATTGAAAAATCAATACAAAGAATATGCACTGACCCAGTTCAATTCCATCTTTCTCCATGATGATTATTTTATCATTCGTGAAAACGGTGATATAGTAGCCGGATGCCAGTTTCACCGGGCGCATTGGGTCATTAACCGAATGCCCGGGATTATGGGTAAAATAGTGATGAATGTGGTACCGCTGATACCGGTATTGAACAAATTATTTAACCCGAAACGGTTTGAGTTTTTGGCATTTGAAGGGATATATATAAAACCCGGGTTTGAAAAGCGGCTGATGGATCTGTTTGAAGGATTACTTGCAAAAGAGAAATTAAAATCTTCCATGTACTGGTTGGGTGAAAGCTGTCCACTGCGTAAAAGAATTCTGGAAAAAGGTAAAACGGGCCTTATCCATTCTTTCATTAAAGACTCTGATGTATTTATCATGGCAGCATTTCACGATTTAACTGAAGCCGAAATCGTCGACTTAAAATCAAGACCTCTTTTTGTTTCTGGGTTTGACTATATATAAATAATAAATTTTATTGATTGCACTTGCTTGATTCAATACTAGCTTCCGTTATAAGTTTTAAACATAAGCCACTAAGCAAAATGCTGGCTGACCCTATGGCATGCCAGGAAAAGTTGATGTTTGAATTTGTCGAAGCAGCAAT
>JAYSWW010000454.1:0-2740 GCA_043717805.1 Ferruginibacter sp. | reverse complement strand
CGGGGAAAATGTGAATGTCTTTTCCAATATTTTTTGCAATAGTAAAATCAAGGCGGTCATTTTTTACAGTTGTAATTTCTGAAGTAGGAATGGAATCTGTATTTAACATTGTATAATGATCTGCATTTATTTTCAACAAATGATCAAGGATGGAAGTTTCTGTTTCGCCGGATAAATTAAAATAACAATGACTGGTCAGATTTACAGGGCAGGCCTTATCTGTTTGAGCTGAGTAATCAATTATTAATTCATTGTTTTCAGTAAGCGTATAAACTACTTCAACATTCAAATTACCGGGAAATCCTTCTTCGCCATCTGTACTTAAATAAGAAAATATCAGGCTGTTTGTTATATTCTTTTTTTTAACTGTCCAACAAACTTTATCGAAGCCTTTTATTCCGCCGTGAAGGCTGTTGCCTTTATTGTTTTTTGCAAGTACATATTCTTTTCCATCCAATTCAAAACGTGCATTCCCAATCCTGTTGCAATAACGCCCAACGATGCTTCCATTATACTGGTTCCCGTTTTGAAGGTATTCATCGAATGAATCAAAACCCGACAATACATTTCCCGGGTTGCCCTGTTTATCATTGGTTATGATCTTTGTAATAGTAGCACCATAATTTAAAGCTGAAACCTGCATGCCATTATTATTGGTAAGGGTATATTCAGTAACCGGTTTACTTTCAAAACTTCCAAATGGTTTTTCAGTTATTCCAGATATCATATTGATTTTATTAATCGTTTGCAAGATACTAGAAAAATGATACCAGAAACCAGGCATTTGAATAGCATAAAATTGCAAACAAATAAGAAAGTAAAAACCCGTATCTGTTATCCAGTATCATGTATCTGTTATCCAGTATCATGTATCTGTTATCCCGTATCATGTATCTGTTATCCCGTATCTTGTATCCTATATCCTATATCCTGTATCTTGCATCCATTTCTATAACTGCATATTTATATTAAAGTTCAATCTTACCAAAACAAACTGTAAAGAGCAATCAAAATTCCACAAACGATCAAAGCTCCAACTGCAAATGAAGTATCAACTTTGAACATTGTTTTATCCACTTCCAGTCCATTGGGTTTTATGCCTTTGCGATTTTCGATCATACTGATGATGATCATTCCGGCAATACAAAGGATGAAAATGATGGCCATCCTGTCGAGAAACGGAATGATGTATATTCCATTTACCCGTGTGGCAAAACCAATACCTGACAAGGAAGAAATATCCATCATCTCCGGCAGGAATTTAAAGAATAAGGCGAAAATAAATCCCCCGATCATGGCGAACAAGGCAGCATTTGAAGTTGTTTTTTTCCAGAAGAAACCCAGGATGAACATGGCAAAAATGCCGGGCGATACAAACCCGGTGTATTCCTGTATGTATTGAAAACCCTGTTTGCCTTCGCCCATCAGTTTTTCACCCACCACCAATGATAAAAGCACCGCAAGTATCATAGAAATAACAACTGTTTTTTTTCCGATGCCGACCAGTTTTTTTTCATCTGCATTTTTATTGATCGCTTTTTTATATATATCTAATGAGAAAATGGTGGCAATACTGTTTGCTTTACCTGCCAGTGAAGCAACGATTGCTGCGGTGAGAGCTGCAAATGACAATCCTTTCAACCCGGTTGGTAACAGGTTCAGTAAAGAAGGATAAGCTTTATTCACATCAGTAATACCTTTTGAATCGAGCATTTCAGTATGAAACATTCCTTTTTGATAAAGCACATAAGCTGCGATCCCGGGCAATACTACAATTACAGGCATAAGAAGTTTTAAGAATGCAGCAAACAACAATCCTTTTCTCGCAGTAGGCAGGTCAGCTCCCAATGCACGTTGTGTGATGTATTGATTGCAACCCCAGTAATTGAGGTTTGCGATCCACAATCCACCTAACAACACTGAGAGCCCCGGAAGATCGCTATAACTGGCATTGTCTTTTTTCAGGATCATATGAAAATGATCGTTGGCCTGTGTGGTTAATAAATTAAAACCGTTCAGCAATCCTGTTTGCCCTGATTTTTCTGCAACTAAATTCAATGCAATGTAAGTAGCAACCAATCCTCCAAGTACCAAAAAGAAAACCTGTATCACATCTGTATAGCCGATCACTTTCATTCCGCCCAATGTGATAACAATTGAAAAAGCAGCTAACAAACCAATGCATAAACCGATATCCAAACCTGAAATGCCGTGTATGGCCAATGCGCCCAGGTAAAGAATAGACATCAGGTTTACTACAACATATAACAGCAGCCAAAACACGGCCATGATCATAGCAACAGTACCATTATAGCGTTGGTGTAAAAACTGTGGCATCGTATAAATCTTATTCTTCAGGTATACGGGCATGAAAAATACTGCAACAATGATAAGTGTTGCTGCTGCCATCCATTCATACGATGAAATGGCGAGCCCCATTTTAAAACCGCTTCCGCTCATGCCAATGAATTGTTCTGCAGAAATATTGGATGCGATCAGCGATGCACCAATGGCCCACCAGGTAAGGGAACCTTCTGCTAAAAAATAGTCATGGGAAGCAGAGATCGTTTTTTTGTTCTTTTTACGGTATACCCAATAACCATATCCTGCAACTATGATAAAGTAAAACAGGAATACGAGGTAATCACTTGTTGTTAATGCATTCATGATAGCATTGGTTTTGATCGATGATAAAATGTTAAAAGTTTTCCGGGAAAAATATTTTACTCAGCGTCTTGGC
>JAYSWW010000453.1:0-2748 GCA_043717805.1 Ferruginibacter sp. | reverse complement strand
TGCGTTGCTCTACCCTTGTATTTTCTATCAGGTATTTTACATTCTTGATAGGTGTATAAATGGCATCTACAGCAATGTATCCGAAATGAGAACTTTTTTCTTTATGTTCTTCAGCAGGTACATAACCACGTCCTTTACCGATCGTGATCTCGATGTCAAATTTTGCACTGCTGTCCATAGTACAGATCAGCAACTCAGGATTCATTACTTCAAAAGCAGGAGAAGCTTCACCGATCATTCCGGCAGTGAACTCGGTTTTATTTTTAATAGAAAGTGTTACTTTTTCTGTATTTACATCATGATCAACTTTCATTTTAAATCTAACCTGTTTCAGGTTAAGGATGATTTCTGTTACGTCTTCTGTAACACCTTTTAACGTTGCAAACTCATGGTCGGCTCCGGCAATATTGATTCCCACAATTGCATATCCTTCCAGTGAATTAAGCAATACCCTGCGAAGAGCATTGCCAATTGTTACTCCATATCCTGGTTCCAGGGGACGAAATTCAAACATTGCTTCAAAATCATTTGCTTTCTGAAGAACGATCTTATCGGGTTTAACAAAATTGAAAATGGCCATTTTATTATTTTGTTTTAATTTTTAAATTTTGGTTGCTAACATTTTAGCTAATAGCTATTAGCTAAAAGTTATTAGCTTATTTAGAGTACAATTCCACGATCAACTGCTCCTTGATATTTTCAGGAACATTTTCTCTTTCCGGGTAAGCAATGAACGTTCCTTTCATTTCAGCTTCGTTCCATTCTATCCATCCAAATTTTGGATTTTTTCCACGGAGATTACCGGTTACATTGGCATTTGCTGCAGTTTTACCTTTCAATCCTACCACATCACCGGGTTGGCAACTGTAAGAAGGAATGTTTAAAACCTCACCATTGATCGTTATGTGTTTGTGACTAACCAACTGACGTGCTGCCTGGCGGCTGGGTGCAATACCCATCCTGAAAACCGTGTTGTCCAAACGTGCTTCAAGCAATTTGATCAGGTTTTCACCGGTAACACCTTTCTTACGACTGGCTTCCTCAAATGTTTTGCGGAATTGTTTCTCCAGCAAACCATAAGTGTATTTGGCCTTTTGCTTTTCTTTTAACTGAAGTCCGTATTCGCTAAGTGTTTTACGCTTTTTGGTTGCGCCATGTTGTCCCGGGGGAACACTGTTTTTGGTTAACCACTTACCGTTGCCTGTGATAGGCTCTCCAAACCTGCGGGAGATCTTTGTTTTGGGCCCTGTATAACGTGCCATAATTGATTATGTTGGTCTTTTAGTGACGGTGCATCATTATAAAGACCTTTTAAAATGAATAATGTACCCGGTTAATGTATGATGTTAGATGTATGATGTATGATATGAGGTGCATTTAAATCATACATCTCACATCATAAATCCTACATTTATTAAACTCTTCTCTTTTTCGGAGGCCTGCAACCATTGTGTGGTAAAGGCGTAACATCTTTGATCATGGCTATTTCCAAACCATTTTGTGATAAAGAACGGATAGCGCCTTCACGGCCGCTGCCTGGACCTTTTACATAAACATCCACTCTTTTCAAGCCAGCATCTACCGCTACTTTGGCAGCGTCTGCACCTGCCATCTGGGCTGCATAAGGAGTATTTTTCTTACTCCCTTTGAAGCCCATTTTACCTGCAGAAGACCATGAAATAACCTGGCCAGTCTTATTGGTTAAACTGATGATAATGTTGTTGAAACTTGCTGTAACGTGTGCATCACCGTAGCTGTCTACTTTTACTACTCTTTTTTTCGAAGCTGCTTTTGCGCTTTGTGCCTTTGCCATAATTTTTTAAAAAATAGGTAATCGTTTAAAATTGTATCCCGACTGTCCGTCGGGACTGAATCAACCCTCCTGCTGACTTTTGCGATCCGGCGTTGATTCAAAAAAAACAAGTCATATTAAAAGCTAATAGCTGTTAGCCATTGGCTTAATCACTTTATTTCTTAGCCACTTTCTTCTTACCGGCAACTGTCTTGCGTTTTCCTTTCCTTGTACGGCTGTTGGTACGGGTACGTTGTCCACGAACCGGTAATCCTTTGCGATGACGCAGTCCACGGTAACAGGCGATATCAAGCAAACGCTTAATATTCATCTGGGTTTCACTACGCAAAGCTCCTTCTGTTTTAAACTCATTGTTAATTACATTACGGATAGCAGTTTGCTCATCGTCATTCCACTGGTTAACTTTTTTACTGAAGTCAATACCAGCTTTGGATAAAATGTACTGAGCAGTAGAACGGCCTATACCATAAATGTAGGTAAGTCCAATTTCTCCTCTTTTATTTTTTGGTAAATCTATACCGGCAATACGAGCCATAATTTTATTTAAGATTTATGATTTTTAGATTTATGATTTATGTTGTGCAATGAGGATATCAAATATCCAACATCATACATCATAAATTACCCCTGCTTTTGCTTAAAGCGTGGATTTTTTTTGTTGATTACATAAAGGCGACCCTTTCTTCTAACGATCTTACAATCAACACTGCGTTTTTTAATTGAAGCTCTTACCTTCATTTTTTTTTATTTTATTCTATTTGCTAATCGCTAATAGCTTTAGGCTAATAGCTTGTCTTTTACTTGTACCTGAATATGATCCTGCCCCTTGTTAAGTCATACGGGCTCATTTCCACACCCACTTTATCGCCCGGGAGAATACGTATATAGTGCATCCTCATTTTTCCCGAAATAGTAGCCAGGATCTCATGCCCGTT
>JAYSWW010000452.1:0-2759 GCA_043717805.1 Ferruginibacter sp. | reverse complement strand
AAAGGTATTGAGATAAAGGAACTGAATGCTGCTGGAATTTCTGAACAGGCAATTGTTATAGAAAAGTTATACCTGAATGTGGTTGATAACCAGTCATTTCAAATGGGTACAGTGAATGCAGCCTATTTTTATGAATTAAAAACTGATCTGCAGGATGATTTTGAATTCCATGCGCTGTTTCATGAGAATGTGATGATCGGTTTTTATACTTTCATCTTCTATGAACATAACATGGAAACACATTTTATTGGCCTCGATTACGAAGCCAATAAAAACTATAAAATATATTTTAATATCTTGTTTTTAAGTATTCAAAAAATGATAGCATGTAAATATGATAAACTGGAATTGGGAAGAACTGCAAGGGATCCCAAATTGAACCTTGGTGCATTGCCCAGGCAGATATTTAATTATATCAAAGTCAGGAACCCGGTAATAAAAATCATGGTTCACTATATGTTAAACAAGTTCAATAAAACCAGCAACAACAATCACGTAGAACGCAATCCTCTGAAATGAAAAGATTTAAGAATTATATCATTGGCGGCATTGTGATCATTATACTGGCTGTTTGGGGCATCAGGTCATATATTCAAAAAACTTCCCCGCCAAAAATGAACTTTAGCAATACTGAATTGATCACTGTTGATGGAAATTTAAGAACTTCTATCAATCAATACAATGGAAATGTATTGATTGTATCTTGCTTTCAAACATGGTGTGGCGCCTGTGCAGCCGAAACACCTGTATTGAACCAGTTGTCTGTTGACTTACAATCCGACAAGTTCAAAATTATTTATATAACTGATGAATCCAATGACAAATTGAAATCGTTTCGGTCAAGGTTGGCTTCCGATGAAATATTATTTACTTATTCTCCCAAACCCTTATCGGAATTGGGTATTCATGTTTACCCAACTACATTTTTATTAAATAAAAAGGGGGAAGTAATCAATACCAGGTTAGAAGGGTATGATTGGCTGCAGGAAAAAACACTGATCAGGAAATTAATAAATGAGTGATCATTTTATTTCAATAAATAGCCAAATACCAGGGTTGCGAATTTAACTTTGGAATATTTTTATTTATTTATCATACAGAAAATTCAGATCAGGTAAGCGTTGAAACATTGTCATTGATTGAATTTGTAATAATCAGAAAAAATTCAGCATTAAAAAAAGATGATCTGAATTTATTTATAGCCTAATGTAATATTGTTAGTGTAAAGCCCGGTAAAACTGTTACTGTGCCGGGCGATTGTACATTTAATGAATAACAGGAAACATTGGAATTTACAATTACGTTGTTCAAAATAATTACCTGTGCATTTGGTCCCGGAACCACATTGTTTTCCCAGGTTGCTGGATCGTTCCAGTTTCCACTGGCAACAGTTACAAATGCATCAACCAGTAATTTATATAAATGCCTGCCGGTAGATACATACCAGGATGAATCCCGGTAAACTACTTTCCCCAAATCTGCGCCCAATTCCCTGGCTGGCAAAACTCCTTTTTTTGCCAAATATCTTTTACCGTTGTTTTTATACATGACATCGCCCTTGTTGTTCAGGTATTCTAATGTACTGGTTGTTCCAAAAAAAGTTACCTGTGAGTTTGCCCCGGTACTATCTCTGAGCCATATCTGTAATTCTCCCGAAATTCCGGGTTTGGAATAAGCTATGAACTTGTTTTTAACCTGGTAATTGGTGCCTGGTTTTGGATAATTCGGAAATCCATTGAATCCAAGATTGCTTAAAGCTATTTCAGAACTTCCATCATATAAATAAATAGAAAAATTTTCACAGCATAACTCTTGTTTTAAATAAACAACGTTTTGCCCATCAGTGAGTGGATTGATATTTTGAATACTCCCGCTGTTGTTGCCTGTAATTGTTGTAGTGATATTGTTTTTATATTTTTTAATGTTACTGTTTTCATCCCTGAATACAACCATTCCATTTGAAGAAACATCGTTGTCTTCCCAATATTCTGCAACCGATGCTATTAAAAGATCATTGCGGGTTGAAAGGTCTCTTAAATAAATTGTTGTTTCGTTTGGCCCCGCGATCCTTTGCCAAGTTGCATATTGGCCACTGTTGTGCACTGTTTTATATGTACTGAGATCAAATGGCCAGATTGTATAAAGCGAATCATTGTTCCAGTCAAAAGGATGATTGTTTAAATCTTGTCCATAAAAAGCCCCATAAGGAGTAACAAAAGAAAATGCTTCGTTGTCAATATAATTCTGGGCACCTGTTATTTCAGTTGAATCATGTGTCTGTACATCAATGATCTTTCCCTGGTGAGAATCGTTTACAGCCAGAATTTTGTTGTAATTAAAATCAAATATTTTACCCGCACTGCTGTATATTTCTGATAAAAATGCCGTGTTATCAAAAAAGACTGTACGTGATTCGTAAGATGACTGTCCCCATCTGTCAGTTGCAGTAAAATAAATAGTTCCGAATCCCGGTATTGCAGCCTGAAGGGAAAGAATGGTATCCAGGGTGTTGGTAAAATTTCTGTTAAACAGTATTTGATTGCCAATATTGATTTTTACATTCAAGGTACAGGTATCAATTCCTATACAATTTGCCTTTATCGGAAGCAGCGGATAAATATTTGACCAGTTGAAAGGGTTAACAAGGTTTATCAATGGCGGCTGGGCATAGATAAAATTTACAGACGAAACTTGCTGGTTTGTGAAAACATCGATCGCAGTTATTGATAACTGCAAAGAAACTCCTTGTTGTAACCCGG
>JAYSWW010000451.1:0-7075 GCA_043717805.1 Ferruginibacter sp. | reverse complement strand
GTTCAGGGAAGGAATAATTTGCCAGATCGTACCGGGAAGATAAAATTTATACCCCAATTCTTCCAGGTAACGGTAAAAGCCAAATATCAACCCGTTATCCTGTGCAGCCGTAAATTTTAAGAAGGAGTTTCCGTTGCTTTCCACTTTACACAACTGGTTATCGGTTATAGTAGAATCGTACATGAATATGATACCCGATGTGGGAAAAAGAGTATACTCCTGAATTGAAAAAGTATTTCCGTTAATTGCATTGCTAAACAGATCAGCAGCATCCTTTGCAACAGATCGAAGCAGGCTGGATGAATGTACAGGATAATAAATGGTCTGTGCCTTTAAATTAAAACTAAGGACCAATGTTATTATTGATGTAATAAAACACATGCGAATGAACGCCATAGTTTGGTTTTTACCGTGAAAACTATGGTTCCATCACAGAATGAAAAAGATTTTATCGGTTGTTATTCTTTGGAAAGAAACAAGTAAATGATAGGGAGCTTATATAAAAATAAACATTTTTTATTAAAATGCAATCAAAATGGCCCGTCAATCTGAGGTCGGGCAACGATAGGTACTGATATTAAAGGATAGACCTATTTCGGCAATAATGTACTGATCTTTTTGTTTACTCCATCCACGCTGACGACCTTCCCTGCCCAATATGAAATTGGGATCCAATTCATATGATCTGTCCTGCAATAAAAAAGCGGTGGTAGGCTGGCCCAATGCATCAGGAGGGAAACTGTTGGTTGTTTCGCCGGGCAAACCCGTACCTGCATAAGTTGTACTTACATCATCGAGGTAATCAGTAGTGGTGAACCGATGGCAAACCTCCACAGACAAATTTATTTTTTGTGATATATTGTATTTGATACCAACACCAAACGGGATACAAATTGCCATCGTGCTGTATTGCTTACGGCCTTTATACCCTACATTTTGCCCTTCTGTTCCCAAAGGGCGCAAAAAAACTTTTTTGCCATTCAGGTAAGCATACGGATCATAACTGAATATGCCAACTCCCAGGGTAACATAGGGCGTAAAAGCATGGTCGGGATCAGCAGGAATAAATTTAAAGAAATTGAAGTCGCCCTGTAATGCCAGTTCCCAAAGGTTTGTATTAAAACTAAGATTCCTTGTTTTCTGGTATTCGTTTTTGCTGTAAGTATCGCTGTATCCAAGCTGTGCATAATGAGCTGCGATCCGCATCCCAACATAATTGCCAAACTGCTTACGAAAAAAAAGTCCGACAGAAGGTTTTGGCCTGTTAACAGAAGCACGTGTATTGAGATCACCGAAATAATGTGCTGCCCCAACACTGAAACCAAACTCCCCTTTTTGAACATATTCTTCCTGGGCTTTGGCAGAAAGGTTTAGGCCGGTTGCCAATAAAACAATAAGCATTTTACGATTCACGAGGATAAATAAATTTAATTGTTTGATCAAATATTACAATTTCTGGATCCTGGAATTTCTACAAAGCCAGTAAAGATGCAAAATAAAGAATTGTTTTTATAAACGCATGCTTTTAGCATTTATGCGAATTCTGTACGTTAATATTATTTAACATTAAAATCAATCAGCCTTTTGAACCCTCATCCCTGCATTCATTACATACTCCAGGGGGTTGTCCCGCATGATATGTGTAATATTAAATTTATATACACCGGCTTTTTTAAATGGCAGGGGTTTGCCTTTCAATAATTTTCTTACTTCCCAAATGTCATTCATGCCGGCGCCTTCCCAACCAGTGGCATCTGTGGCGAGGGTAAGGTTTACTTTTTGAAACATCATGGTATCACCGGGAGCCTGTAAACCTACATTCAGCCATATATTATTGTATTTGTATGCATCGGTATGGCGCAGCACGATGTATATATTGTAAGATGATACGGTATCGGTGATTTTAAAAGATCCATCCAAAGAATAATTCTGCAGCCATTTATAATGAGGTATAGGGCAGTTCTTTTCATACACATCTATTGGCCTGCATGAAATCAACAGGAAACACACGGACGTTATTAAAAAAAAGGAACGGAGCATACCGGGTTAAAAAATAAAGTTTAAAAAATTGGAATGATCACAGCACATTCAGGACCTGTTCTTTTGCTTTTTCAAGTTCGTCTTTCATTTTTACAACACACTTTTGTATATCTGCATCGTATGCTTTGCTGCCGGTAGTATTAATTTCACGACCGATCTCCTGCAAAACAAAAGATAGTTTTTTCCCTTTCCCGTCTTCAGGCCCGTTCATTATGTCTTTAAAATATTCACAATGCTGGCGCAATCTTATCTGCTCTTCATGAATATCAATTTTTTCCATGTAATAAATGAGCTCCTGTTCCATCCTGTTGTTATCGATATTTTCTTTTCCCACATGTTCATCCAGCAATTGGTGAATTTCGTCTTTGATCCTTTTTTTTCTGTTCGGTTCCAATATAAGAATACTTTCTTCCTGGGTTTTTATATTTTCTACTCTTGTCAGCAGATCTTTTTCAAGAGAATTGCCTTCTTCGATCCTGTGATTATTTAATTCTTTTAATGCAGCAATGAGTACAACGGTGAATTCTTTATAATCACCTTCATTCAATACATCATTGGTTGGTGTTACAACCTCGGGAAGACGCAGGAGGGCACTTAACACGGAATTTGTATCAATGTCCAGTTCTGCTGCCAGTACCTGTATCTGGCCATAGTAAGCTTTTATCAGTTCGGTATTAATGATCACAGGTTTTGTGGTTCCGTTCTGTTTGATGTTGACATAGCAATCAATCGTTCCCCTGATCAGGTGTTCCTGTAAGAGGTTTCGGATATCAAATTCGTATGGCCTTAAAAGTGGAGGTAGTTTAAGCTGCAATTCAAATTGCTTTCCATTGAGTGCTTTTATTTCTACGAGGAATGTTTTGTCACCAACAGTTTGTTCACCTCTTCCGAATCCGGTCATTGATTTTAACATACGGCTGATTTAATTTTATGCAAGATACTTGATTATTGTTTTGCATTGTAAACTATATGTTATGAAAAACATGGTGGTTGATCTGGTGACTTTAAGTGAAATATTATTTTCCCGGGTGTTCACTTATCTTGTTTTTTTATGCAAGGATCAGAAGGCATAACAAACAAAAAAGCCTGGCGTTAGTAAGCCGGGCTTTATTATATGGATGGGTTAGTAAGTACAGGGAACCAAATCCCTTACCACAATATTAAAAATTTTTTTTGCTAACAAGAAAATTTTTGCCAACTATTTTATTAACATTTTTTTTGGGCTTGTGGATAAGGACCGTTTATTTTATGCTTCATTTGATTCAAAATCATCAGTCAATTCTTTTTAAAAATAACAGATTGAAAAATGAATAACGCTGAAACAATTGAAAACACTGGTATTTCAAGAGAATGATATTTTTTATTTAGAATGAATGATATTTTTTTATTTTAAACAAACATGGTAAATATGTCATCAAATTATGAAGATTGTGAAAAAAAAATATTTTGAGATTTTTTTAAAAATTACCTCAAACCAGGTACTATTTTAAAGAAATGCAAATAAAAGCAAACGAACTTACCTTTGTCAAAACTTACAAATTATGCAATTCCCTTCCCCGGTACCTGTGCAATGGGTCGCAGATTTTATCAATGCAAAAATTATTGGAAATGAAAAAGGAAACGCAACCGGTATCAATGAACTACACAAAGTTGAACCCGGAGACCTGGTTTTTGTTGATCATCCGAAATACTATGATAAGTGTATCAACAGCAATGCTTCTTTCATCATCATCAATAAGGAAACGCCTGTTCCGGAAGGCAAGGCTTTGCTTGTTGTAGAAAATCCTTTTGAAGCATATTGCAAAATTGTAAATCATTTCAGGCCGTTTACACCTGCAACCAAAATGATAAGCGACAGTGCTTTGATCGGTGAAGGAAGCATTGTATTTCCATCTGCATTCATTGGCAACCATGTTGTAATCGGCAAAAATTCAGTTATCCATCCGCAGGTAAGTATACTCGATCACACGATCATCGGAGACAATGTTGTTATACAGGCCGGAACAGTAATTGGCAGTGACGCTTTTTATTACAATACAAAAAAAGACAGGGCAGTATGGTTTAAAAAAATGCCGAGTTGCGGAAGAGTTATCATTGAAGATGATGTTGAGATCGGTGCCGGTTGTACCATCGACAGGGGTGTAAGCCATGATACTGTTATAGGCAGGGGAACTAAAATGGATAATATGATCCACATCGGACATGATACAGTCATTGGCAAAAACTGTTTGATAGCTGCACAGGTTGGAATTGCCGGTGTGGTCGTTTTAGAAGATGGCGTTACTCTCTGGGGCCAGGTTGGTGTAAGTAAAACGCTTACCATAGGAAGCAATGCTGTGATACTGGCACAAAGTGGTGTAGGAAAAGATACTGAAGGCAACAAGTCATATTTCGGCAGCCCGATAGAAGATGCCCGTGAAAAAATGAAAGAACTGGTTTGGGTTAAACGTATTCCTGAATTATGGGAGAAAGTGATGGGGAAGAAATGATTTAGGCCTTTGGATGTCAGGCCACTCAAATTGGCCAGACATCTTTTGCGATCCAACGATCAATTCATCGTGGCTACATAATTATAAGGCAACTGATCTGCCATCTTTTCCCAGGTCCAGTATTCACTGATAGAAACATCGTTCTGTTCAAAATAATATCCATTTTGTTCTATGACAATGGACATTCCGGCAGCAAAATTTAAAATGGAGAATTGAAAATCTGTCGCTTCAGATTTGTTATCTTCCAAATAACCGGCTGCAGGTTTTTCTTTTGTGTAAATAATCCCAATCTTATTTTGATTCGGCCTTATTTCTGTTGTAAGGGTGCTGTCATCTTTCTGGTAATTCAATGCTGCATAAATATTTTTTAATTTCAATGCAGTGTCTTTGTCTTCTCCCCTGTATTTATAAGCAGCCAGGAATTGAATTTCAAATCCTTCTTCTTTTAATTCTTTTTTATAAACACTTCGCATAAAATGCAGGATCGAACCTTTATATGCTTCCTGCCTTGCCAGGTCCCAGGCATATCTTTGTTCGTTGTTTGCAGCACTCATTTCTTCAAATAACGGATAGCCCGTATACAGGCTCACCTGTGTTTCATATGCATGTGTAAAAGAATCGAGTGTATATTTAATATTATATCCGAGTGCAGGGTTTTCGATCAGCAAAGGCTCTGTAGCCATTACTTTTAAACGGTTCTTCTTTTTGGAAAAATAAAATTTCAAAACACCCGGATTTTTTATGGTACAAAGAGTACTGTTTGCTGTTTTTCCAATAAAATGATCCAGGAAAAAGCTTCCGTATTTTTGCCAGCCATTCTTTACTTCTGAAGTTGATACGATGGCAACCGTTTCCATTTCCTTTTCCCTTGGTTTGATTTCAAAAAGAATATTCCTGTTCTCCACATCAGACGATGTTATACGTTTACTTTCTGTGGTAAACCCCGTAAAAGTAACTATGATATCATATCCTCCTCCGGGTAATTGAAGGCTGAATTTACCTTCTGCATTTGTAACTGTTCCCAAAGTGGTATTTTGTGCAAACACCGAAGCGCCCTGTAAAGGAAGGTTTGTTTCCTTGTTTATAACGGTTCCGCTTATATAATAATGATCTGATTGGGAATGGGCAAGGGTAGAAAAGAATGAAAATAAAATAACAACAAAAATTTTCTTCATGGTTTATAACAATGATTGATGACCGGAACGAAAATACATCATAGATTGTTAAGTTTTTGTTGCAATGCAGTACACACGGAAATAATAGTTTGCGCCAGGACGGTATATTCAAAAGAAGGAAAATGTTTTAACAATTTACTGTTATCAAACTCAACTCTTGCAAGGGCGGTGGTGGAAGTTTCTTTTGTCAACAAAGGATCTGTACCCGTAAATTTACTTTTGATGGCTTCACATCTCCAAATTACTGCTGCCAGCAATGAGGATACTTTTTTTGACGGACGCTTTTTGTAAAATGCATCTGCCATTTGATTGAAGACATCGCGGTAACTTTTATTTTCAGCACTGATGATAAAACGCTGGGAGGTCACTGTCGAACCCATCAACATGATCATAGCCCTGGCAACATCTTTTACATCCACAAAACCGGAAGTACCTTCAGTATACCACGGGAATTCATCATAAGCAGATTTAAAAATCCTGGTAGAGCCATCATTCCAGTTTCCATCTCCTAAAATAATTGTCGGGTTTACGATCACTGCATCCAATCCCTCGGCAATACCACGCCATACTTCCATCTCGCCCATGTATTTGCTTTGGCCATACGTGCTGTTGCTGGTATCTTCTGTCCATTGCATGTTTTCATTGATGGGTTCATTTTCCCTGATACGGCCCAATGCTGCAACAGAGCTTACATGAACCATCTTTTTTACTCCTGCATTCAAAGCTGCATTTACAACATTGGCTGTTCCTTCCACATTAATTTTAAAAAGCTGGTCTTCCTGTCCGGGAGCAAAAGATACCTTACCGGCACAATGGTATATTTCTTCTATTCCTTCCATTACTGAATCCAGTTCAGTTACATCCAGGATATCGCATTTGACTGTTCTTAATTTTTCTTTCATTTGAATTTCCAGTGCTGTGTTGTTGTATATAGCAGTTACTTCATTTCCCAGGTATAACAATTGATTGATCAATTCCTGCCCCAATAAACCTGCACCTCCTGTTACTAATACCATAGAATGATTTTTACAAAGATAGAAGAATGAGTTATGAACACTGCGAGGCTGCTTAAAAAGGTACTTTCAATTTGCAATAATATGTTTACTTATTTCAACTATAATTATAAAAACCCTTTCCTGATTTTTTACCCAATTCGTTTTTTGCCACTTTTTGAATTTGAATGGATGACGGCGCAAATCTTTCTTCCTTATTGAATGCATCATATAAACTTCGAGATACTGCAAGGTTTATATCCATACCGATCAGGTCCATTAGTTTAAATGGCCCCATTTTAAAACCCGATGCCTCCATGATGGTATCAACATTTTCAAAAGTTGCAATGTTTTTTTCTACCAGTTTCATCGCTTCGAG
>JAYSWW010000046.1:0-2263 GCA_043717805.1 Ferruginibacter sp. | reverse complement strand
TATTGAATAAGGCTTGTTAATAAATCTGCCCAATGTTCAAAAATGCGGAAAGAATTTTAAATTGCAGTTCCTAAAATCAACTAATGAAGAAATATTTACTTTTTATTGCTTTTTTGCCTTTGATCACACTGGCACAGGTAAAATCAAAAACAGCTTCAAAAAATAAACCAAAGGCCACTGTCACTGCAGTTAAAGCAGTCGCTCCGGCTGGTCCAGTTAAACCGGCAGATGGATTTCTGATAATAGGAAACGTGAGCGGGTATCCCGACGGCACGCCGGTATCTTTATTAAATGGCAATACCGGTGCTCCCGAAGCAAGCGGCGAGGTACAAAAGAATGGTTTTACATTGACCGGCAAACTCAGTGTCCCTGATTTTAAACTGATACTTTTTAACAATAAACCACCTTATATCAATGTATTCCTTGATAACAGCCTGGTAAATGTGACCGGGAAGATGGATTCCCTGCAATATGCTATGGTATCGGGTTCCCCTTCACACAATGAATTTGTAGAACTGAATAATATGATCTGGCCATACCAGCAATTATTCCAGGAGGGAAATACGGATACAACAAATAAAAAAGTGCTTTCAGGAATGGTTGGTTCTTTTATTAAAAAATACCCGAATTCCTTTGTTGCACCTCTGGCAGTTTATAGAAATTTCCAGTTGCTAACTGATGTAGATATCATGGAAAGGGAATTCAATGGGTTATCAGCAAAAGTTAAAGCGGGTCCCATTGGTAGTTTCGTGGCACAACAGATCACAGAAGCAAAGTCAAAACCAATGTTGGGAAAATTGGTTCCTGATTTTTCTTTGGAAGATGTAAACGGGAAAATGGTCAGCCTCAGTTCGTACAGGGGGCAATATGTTCTGGTTGATTTCTGGGCAAGCTGGTGCAGGCCTTGCCGTATGGAAAATCCAAATGTGTTGGCCAGTTACAAGAAATACAAAAGTAAAAATTATACTGTGCTGGGAGTTTCAATAGACAAAAAAAAAGATGCATGGTTGGATGCGATCACAGCAGATGGATTGACATGGACACACTTACTGGACTCACAGGACCCGGCTGTTTCAATCGGGCAGAAATTCAGGATAACAACCATTCCTCAAAACCTTTTGATAGATCCAAACGGTATACTATTGGCAAGGAATCTTCGGGGAGCTGACCTGGAAAATAAACTGGCGAGCTTGTTGGGAAACTAATTGAATTTGAAGACCAGTCTGCCACTTGGATTAAAAATGTGATGAGTTGAATTTGTTTATTAAGAATGAAGTGTTTTGCATCTTCAAATTTTCAAATCGCCTCATCTTCAAATTTCCAAATCGCCTCATTTTCAAATTGTTTCATCTTCAAATTAATTCTTCAACTGCCTTTTATACAACTGTACTGTATTTTCCAATCCAAGGTAAATAGCATCACATATCAGGGCGTGCCCAATTGAAACTTCCAGTAACCCCGGAATGTGTTGAGAAAAATATTTCAGGTTATCCAGGTCAAGGTCATGGCCGGCATTGATTCCCAAACCAATTTCAGTTGCTTTATTTGCAGCAATGATAAATGGAGCGATGGCTTTTTCTTTATTTGACTTATAGTCTTTTGCATAGGCTTCTGTATACAATTCTATCCTGTCTGCACCGGTAGCAATGGTTGCCTGGATCATTTCAGGATCGGGATCAACAAAAATAGAAACCCGGATACCTGCATTTTTAAAAACAGCAATGATGTCTTTTAAAAATACAGCATGTTCAATGGTATTCCATCCATGATTGCTGGTAAGCTGTCCCAGTGCATCCGGAACCAGTGTTACCTGGGTGGGTTTATTTGCTAAAACAAGTTCAATAAATTTTTTTTCTGTTGGATTTCCTTCAATATTGAATTCAGTTGTTATTATTTTTTTAAGATCGAAAACATCCTGGTAACGGATATGCCGTTCATCGGGCCGTGGATGAACGGTGATGCCGTCTGCGCCAAAGCGTTCAATGTCCTTCGCTGCTTTGACCAGGTCAGGATTGTTGCCACCGCGGGAATTGCGTAGCGTGGCAAGTTTGTTTATGTTGACAGAGAGTTTTGTCATGCAGATTATTTCACGCAAAGATGCAAAGGAAACGCAAAGCCGCAAAGTTTCTTTGCGGCTTATGAATTTAATCTCAGCGCCTTTGCGTGAAATTTAGTTGAATAAAGTATCATCTGCACAAGAGTGCGACGCAACAATGTTGAATAAAGAAATATAGCCGGGAACAAAATAAAACCCACTCCTTTC
>JAYSWW010000450.1:0-2777 GCA_043717805.1 Ferruginibacter sp. | reverse complement strand
TCAAAGGCAACGTATGATCATCTACACGGAGATCGATCAACCTTTCATCCCATGGCTTCCCGGCTGAACGGCCGGCAACAACCAACAAAGCGGCGGATTGTTTTCCACGGATATCCCCGCCGGCAGATTGAGCGGCTTGTAAAGCAGCTAAAACCCTTTCTGCAAGGGGCTTCCCTTCACTTGCTTCAAAAGCTTTTACCATGGCCGGACATACTTTATTTGTAAGCATCATATTGCTTTGTACGGAATAATTCTTTCCTGTTATATGACCTGCAAAGTCAATACAGTTTTTGCCAGTATGAGCAGAAACATTTCCATTCGCATCGATCATGGCAACCTGCCTTACCTCGCGGCCTTCGTCGGCAGCAAGTAATTCCGCCAATGCTTCTGTAGCTGATTTTCCTGATTTCATCAATTCCAGGCCTTTTATTCCATAACTTTTGTTTACAAAGGACTGAGTTGCAACCACACCAACCCCGGCTTCACCCCATGAAACAGCTGTTCCAACGCTGAACCAATGACTTTGTACTCCAATGGCCATTTCCCCTGTTACTGCATCCCTTGCAACAATTGAAAAAGTATGGGCCATTGGTTCATCATTCCTATATATTTGAGCAAATGAAAAATGCATGTACAAAAGGAACAGGCAAAATAAGAGGATCATTTTTTTCATAAAATCATATTTTATTAAAGCTACAAACAAAAAACCATCCCTTTAAAAGAGATGGCTTGTATAAATCAGAAGAATTTAATTATGCTTCTTCAGGTGAAAGGTATTGTGCATATGCATATCCTTCTTCACCATCCTTTGTTTTTATTTTCCACCAGCTGTCATCAGTTTTTTCAACAAGGGTAACGATCTCATTGTGAGCTGCTTTTCCAACAATAGAGCCTTCTGTACTTGGTGTACTCCTGATATTCAGATTGGTTGAATCGGTAGTTACTTTTAACCGGGCTCCAACATCTGCTTTGATATCAATATTCATCATAAGGTCGCCGCTTGCCATATTGGGATCTATTTTATCATATATAGCCCAAAGTGAATCGTAATCTGATGTACTTTTTGCTGTACCGCTTACATGAAGCGTACCGTCTTTTTCTGCAACGGCTAAATTTGTTACACCCATACTATTGGCAGCCTGTAACAATTCAGCATATTTATCTTGTAATGCCATTTTCTTAATTTTTTATTTTTATGATTAGATTATTTTTTATCCATTAATTTACTAACATCAGATTTTACTTTAGCTGCTGCCAGCATTTGCATGATCTTCATCCTGTCTGCTTTGGTAACTTCTCCGGCAAGCATTGCTTTTTCTCCTTCAAATGTACAGGTAACACCTTTGATGTCCTTTAATCCGTCTTTTACTTTTTGTTGAGTGGCTTCATCCATCATTGTAGTCATAGAAGCAGGTGGTGCAGGTGGGGGAGGAGGAGGCGGGGCAACTGTACAATTGTTTACTACAGATTTTACGCCTTTAATTCCTGCAACAGTTTTTTCACACATTCCTTTGCATGCATCATCTTTACATTCGCCGCTGATGCTCACAACGCCGTCTTTTACATCAACAACAGTTGAAGTCATCATCGGTTCAGCTTTTAAGGCTGTTTCAACTTTAACTTTAATGTCTGCATCTTTGGGTTTGCAGCTTACAAAAGCCAGGCTGGCAATAACAACTACCGCCATAAGTACTTTGGTCAATTTCATTTTTATGATTTTTTTTGGTTACAATAATCACCAAATGTAACTAAAATATATGCTTATATATTGAAATGTAACAAAAATTACTACCAGTTAACATTGGATCATTTATTCTGAAAAAATTCAGCGATTGAACATTCAAAGGCAACTGAGCCTGCCTCCATCCACCGGTAAATTAATGCCATTGATATATGCTGCTGCCGGCGAACACAGAAATGCAACTGCAGCACCAAATTCTGAGGGATCGCCGATGCGGCCAACAGGAATTTCAGCAACCAGTTCCTTCATGATTTCACTTTCAGTTTTTCCTGATTCAGCCGCCTTTTTTTGAATCACATAATCTGCCCTTACTGTTTTGGTAAATCCGGGTAATACATTGTTTACTGTTATTCCAAAAGGCCCCAGTTCTGTTGCCAGCGTTTTTCCCCAGTTTGCCACGGCAGCACGGATTGTATTGCTTACTGCAAGTCCCTGGATGGGTTGTTTTACAGATGTGGAAATGATGTTGATGATCCTTCCATATCCTGCAGTTTTCATTCCTGGAACAAGTGCCTGTGCTAAAATATGATTGCATATAAGATGATTGTTAAAAGCCAGGCGGAATTCTTCTATTGTTGCATTCATAGCTGATCCGCCTGCAGGCCCACCGGTATTATTTACAAGTATTTGAGCAGTGCTGCCTGTTGCAGCAAATTTATTTATGGCGGAAGCTACAGATTTGACTTCAGAAAAATCTGCAACGATGTATTGATGAGATTGACCTTTTGTATTATCCAGGGTTTTAACGACTTCTTTCAGTTTCTCTTCATTCCGGGCTACCAATACAACATTGGCTCCCAGCAACGCAAGCTCTATGGCACTGGCATACCCAAGGCCTTGTGTACTGCCGCATACAACTGCTGTTTTTCCTGTGAGGTCTAAATTCATACTGCTAAATTTTTCCGAAGCTATTTATATTTCTTTTGAAAAAAAAGAATCATTTTGATTGTTTCAGAATAATCCGGTATTGATTGGATCCCCATGTTATGCTTGAAACATTAGTATATTTGTAATATAGAAAAAATAATATTTGTAT
>JAYSWW010000449.1:0-2777 GCA_043717805.1 Ferruginibacter sp. | reverse complement strand
GATCCGGTTTTTACAAACAAAGTTGTAAATGGAGTTGACGAGGTTTACCAGCTTGCTGCTGATATGGGCGGTGCAGGTTATATATTTACAGGTGATCATGATGCTGATGTAATGCATAATTCTGCCATGTGTAACCTGAATGTACTGGAAGCAATGCGTCAAAATAAGATCAAAAAAGTATTTTACTCAAGTTCTGCCTGTATGTATCCTGAGCACAATCAATTAGATCCTGATAATCCAAAATGCTCTGAAGATTCCGCTTATCCGGCAGCACCGGATAGTGAATATGGTTGGGAGAAATTATTCAGCGAGCGTCTTTATTTTGCATACAACAGGAATTATGGTTTCAATGCTAAAGTAGCCAGGTTTCATAATATTTTCGGGCCATGCGGCACCTGGAAAGGGGGAAAGGAAAAAGCACCTGCTGCATTGTGTCGCAAAGCAGTTGAAGCAGAAGATGGTTCTTTTATTGAAGTATGGGGCGATGGCAAACAAACACGTTCTTTCCTGATCGTTGATGAATGCCTGGAAGGTATCAGAAGATTGATGGAATCTGATTTCTCTGGTCCGGTTAATATCGGTTCGGAGGAAATGGTTTCTATAAATGACTTCGCAAAAATGGCAATAGAAATTTCAGGAAAAAATCTTACAATAAAAAATATTGAAGGCCCAACGGGAGTAAGAGGAAGAAATTCTGACAATAAATTAATAAAAGAAAAACTTGGATGGGCTCCTTCATTGCCATTGCGGGAAGGTATGGAAAAGACCTATAAATGGATCAATCAGCAGGCAGCAAAGGCTGAGAAAAAAATGGATCTGAAAAATGCCTGATCGCTTCAGCATAAATGAATTATAAAGAGAAAAGGCCGGCAATGTTTAAAAAAGGTAAAACACTTTTTTTAACCATTGCCTATCCGCCTAATCCAACAGCGTCTGCTGTTGTAAACCGTCATTTACTTGACCAGTTTGATCCTAAAAGTATTGTTGTATTAACAGGTTTTTTCCCTGGCGCAAAAAGAGCGGAAATTCCAAAAGAGGTCCGCACACATTTTATTTATCTGAGTTTTGAATTTCTTTCTTCCAAAGCTCACAGAATAATTGCCCGGTTACAACGGTTCACTATACCACTGTTTTTAAATTTTTACATCAGCCTGTTTAAACCTGGCCGGATTGTCATTACTTACCCTGATCTTTATTGGCTTGACCTTTGTTCGGCTGTTGCAATAAAAAGAAAAGTCCCTTTTGTGCCTTACTTGCACGATACAGTTGTAGAAGCAATTTATGGAAGATCAAAAGAACTGGCAATTGATGTACAGGAAAGAATTTTCAGCAAAGCATATAATATTGCTGTTATGAGTGAAGGCATGAAGGATTTGTATCAAAAAAAATATCAGCTCAATTCAGTTTCCTGGGAACATATATATCCTGAATCACCGGTATCATTCAGCGGTCAAAAAGAAAATCGGGCACACTGGTCGGGTGATGTGTACGAGATCAATTACAAAGCTGTGATCCGTTTTAACAATGTATTGGCAAAATTGGGAATGAAATTCTCAATTTCCAATGGTAAAACAAGAGAACAACTTAAATCATTTGGAATTGAAGGTGATCACTTACAAAAAGTATTTTATCACAGGAGGGAAGATTACCTGGCACAACTGAGCACTTCTAAAATTTTATTACTCGGATTAAATTATACAGATGAATGTACGGTTCATGAAGATGAACTCGCTTCTATTTTCAGTACAAAAACACCTGAGTACCTCGGAAGTGACAGCCTGATCGTTTATCATGGATCAAAAGATTACTTCCTGGCAAAATTTCTGTTGAAAAATGATTGCGGGGTTGTGATAGATACAAGGGATGAAAATGAATTAAAGGCAGCAATAGAAAATATCCTGGAAAATTTTGACAGCCATTTGAATAAAATTAAAAACGCCAAAGCAACACTGTCTATTTTTAATCCAGAAATAGTTTCTGCAAAATTGATCAATACGCTTGATGTATAATATCTCAGTAAATACGATCTCAAGAAAAGCGTCTTATGTTTCTATTTATCTTTTTGCCTTTCTTTTTCTGGCTTTATACGGCCGGATGGGTTTTCAAACATTGAACCAGGTGATATTGTGGCTTTTTGGCCCTTTAGTGGCATTCTATGTACTGGAACCCAATTTTGGCAATTTGCATAAAATACCACAGGAGTATTATTTTTATTTAAGTATGGTGATATTCGCTTTACTGGGGTATCTGAATGTTCAGGATGATGCCGGTTTTTACAGGTACCTGCAGGTATTCATTGCCAACTTTATTTTGATGATCATTGTATTCTTTGCCATTAATAATATCAGGGAATGGGAATTGGTATGGAAAATAATCGGGTTGGTGGGATTGATCGTTTCTTTAATCGCATATTTTGTGGAAGCTCCTGCTAATATTACTGAAGAATATTTCAGGTTGGAGGGTATAACCGGTAATGCCAATGGAACGGCTAATTATGCAAGGGTGGCAGTCATTGCTGCATTGTTTGTAATTCAATTGACCGAAAAAAAGATCATTAAGATATTATCCTGGGTTGCAATTTTATTCCTGGCATATACCATTCTGTTAACTGCATCAAGAAGTAATTTTGCAAACCTGGTTTTTATATTAGGTGGTTATATTGCATTCAAATATTTCCATGGCTGGAGGCTTTTTATTCTTTTAGTGATCCTTTTTCTTTTTGGAAACATTCTATTATACATTGGCGAACAATTCCTGAGTGACTTTTACCTTTTTGA
>JAYSWW010000448.1:0-2783 GCA_043717805.1 Ferruginibacter sp. | reverse complement strand
GTTACAGTAAAAGCCAATGATGTGTCTGTTGTATATGGAGAAAAAATTCCTGATACTGAATTTAGTTATGATTTTGATGATACGAATATACCTGACCCAATAGCCTTTTTAAACAGCTTAAAATCCATGCACATGAACCAGATTGCCAAAGATGGTTCAGGCAATGATATTTTAGGGCTGGTAAACGGACAGGCAGTTACCATTGTAAACGGACAAGCAATTCCGATCGTAAACGGTCAGGCAGTTACCATAGTAAATGGCCAGGCAGTAACCATTGTGAACGGCCAGGCAATTCCGATCGTGAATGGCCAGGCGATCACCATTGTAAACGGCCAGGCGATACCGATCGTGAATAACCTGACTGCAGCGCAGGTGCAGGATCTCAGTTTTTTAGCATCCACACCTTCACTGCAAAGCTCAAGGCAGATAACAAACAAAAAACTGGTGAACGGCATTTATGAAACAAGTTCAACACAGGTTGTTGATATCACCCAGGAGTCGATACTGAAATACAATGTCAACTCTGCCCAGACACATATGCTGACATCTGTATCTCAAACCAGTCCAAAAGGCTTGATCGATAATACTTCGTTTGCAAATGGCCAGGCAATTACCATTGTAAACGGCCAGGCAATTACCATAGTGAATGGCCAGGCAGTAACCATTGTAAATGGCCAGGCAGTAACCATTGTAAATGGACAGGCCGTAACGATCGTTAACGGACAGGCGATCCCGATCGTAAACAGCCAGGATAAGACAGCCGTTGTACTCAACGAATCTGAAATTGGGCAGGGGCAAAGCCCGTTGAAATCATTGAATATGATCACCGGTATGGATGTTGGCAGCCGGTTTATCATTCCAGGTTCATTTATAAATGAGAATTTACAAATTACGCATGTAGCCGGAACAGTAACTATTGCGCCGGCCATTGTAATCATTACTCCGTTACCCGGGCAATCAAAAGTATATGGAGAAAACGACCCTGTGTTTACATTTACAAACAATGCCGGGTTAACTGCCAATGACTTCACGGGAAATATAGGAAGGCAGAGTGGAAACGATGTTGGAACCTATGCTTTTATAACAGGAAATCTGAGTGCCGGTAATAATTATACATTGATACTTGATGCAACCAATTCCTTTGCAATAACCAGGAAACAGGTAACCATAACCCCAACTGCAGGCCAGAGTAAAGTTTATGGCGACAATGAGCCGGTATTTGTATTTACAAACGACAGTGGTTTGTCTGCTGCAAATTTTACGGGTTCATTGGGCAGGATCAGTGGTAACAACGTTGGAAATTACAATTATACGTTGGGCAGCCTGTCTGCCGGTAATAATTACAGTTTAAGCCTTGCATCCACAAATTTCTTTGCGATAAATAAGGCTGCATTGCAGATAGTGGCTGCTGTAAAATTTATCTTCAAAGGAGATGCATTACCGGTATTTACATCAACAATTTCAGGTTTAAAGAACGGGGATAATCCAACAGTAACGTATACATTAAGTCCGGCTTATTCAGGTACAGCAGGAGTTTATGCCATTGTTCCTTCTATCAGTGCTTTTGCAAATTCTGTCAATTATACGATCGCTTATACAAATGGAACTTTGTATGTGAATCCAAAAGGAACAGGTGTAGATGATGTGGATGTTTACCTGGAATGTGTTGAAGACAGGGGTTCATCATATGTTCCGTCAAATCGCAGGTATGTTGCAAGATTGTACGCTAAAAATACAAACAGTGTCCCTGTCTATATTCCTGTTGGGGTGAACAATATAGTTACTTCTACAGGTTCATATGATGCATCGCAACAACCGGTTGTATTTTTACCTGGAAATGGTACAACCAGGTTCAATATTCCTTTTAACGGGGTTAGTTTAAAGTGGACGGTAAAATCATATGAAGTGAATACGCTTGTATCAGAATCTGTAACAGTTAGTTCATCATCAAATAAATGTGCTACTAATACATATACAAGGTCCTCAGTTCCGGGATCGCTTAATGAACCGGAACAAAAAAAGGCGATCGTAAATGTAAATACTCCGGGCGTTGATGTAAATGTATATCCAAATCCTGCAAAAGACAGGGCCATTTTATATTTCGGAAATGAATTTATCAATGAAAAAGGACTGTTGTTATATGACAGTTATGGCAGGTCTTACCCGGTTAAAGTGCTGAGAAAGATTTCCAACGCAGCAATTGAATTGGATCTGTCAAGGCTGGCAAATGGCATTTATTTCATCCGGTTGAAATTGGAGAAAGGATATAAAACCATTTCAGTTAACAAAGAATAATTTTATAAGGATAACAGGTACAGGGTAAATTAAAAAATGTTTATACCCTTATTAATAATTGATTGAAACGCATTAAATATTCAGCAATGAACTATAAGAAAATAATTGTTTGCCTGTACTTGCTGTGTATTTCGTTTGAAGGAATTGCACAGACGGAAAATGATAAAAGCAATTTCCAGCGGGATACAATGAATATCAATGCGATGCTGAAAGAAAGCAAAGCATATTTTACAGATTCCCCGGCAAAGGCAATAGCAATGTCTAATGAAGCCAGGTCATTGTCTGCGAAAATAAATTTCAAACAAGGGGAAGCTTATGCACTCAAGCATATTGGGATCATATATTATTACCAGGGAAAATACCTGGAGGCGCTTGATTTTTATAGCCAGTCATTGAAAATATTCAAAGAAATTCCTGATAATGTCGGAATTGCAAACATGCACAGTAATATTGGTGTTATTTATTACGACCAGGGAGATGATGCCAAG
>JAYSWW010000447.1:0-7127 GCA_043717805.1 Ferruginibacter sp. | reverse complement strand
GTGTACTATCTACGCTGCTGCATAATTATTGCAGGGATGATATTGAATTGATCGGTACTACTAATGACCCGGAAGATGGAAAATTACTTATTGAGCAGTTGCACCCTGATCTTGTTTTTCTTGATATTGAAATGCCGGGCATGACGGGTGTAGATCTTGTGCGCAGTTTTAATGCACCTACTTTCCGGGTTGTATTTGTTACAGCGTATGATGCTTATGCAGTAGAGGCTTTTCGGGTAAGCGCTATCGATTATTTACTAAAGCCAATCGGTTCGGAAGATGTAATTAAAGTGGTTCAAAAAATTAAATCTGATGTAAGGAATGAATTGGGTAAACTATCAGCCCAGTTACAAAACCTGGATAAACTATTAAATAATCATTCCGACAGCAGTGACCAGAAGATCGGGATCGCCATGGCTGATAAAATTGTATTTATAAATTTCAGCAATATCATTTATTGTGAGGCAAGCGGCCCTTATACGCATGTTTATTTAATCGATCAGCAGAAACTTGTTTCATCAAAAGCATTAGGAGAATTTGAAGCACAACTGAGTGGGAATAAATTTTTCCGTATCCACCATCATTATTTGATCAACCTGAACCAGGTAAAAGAATTTCAACGTCACGATGGTGGTTATGTAATTATGGAGAACAATAAAGGTTTGGAAGTATCGCAACGCAGGCGAAAGGATTTTTTAGATGCGATACAGGATATTGTTGTGTGATCAACAGCATTCCAAAATATCTTTTTCCAAAACGTGTACACTTTACACAATAATCAATAAATTTACTTTCTAAAAAAATACTACAATGCTATTCAAAAAATCGCTTGCTGCTTTACTGTCAGTATTAATTACAGTTGTTTGTTTTGCGCAGGATAAGACAACCATTACTTCTCCTAACAAAAATATCGTACTCAACTTCTGGCTGAATGAAAGTGGTACAGCTATGTATGAAGTAACCTATAAATCCAGGCCGGTAATACTTCCGTCTGCCATGGGTTTTGAATTGAAGGAAACCATGCGTGATACAGCACTTCCTTCTTTAAGGAATGGCCTGAGGATCGTTTCAAAAGAACAAAGCAGCTCCAATACAACCTGGAAACCGGTTTGGGGTGATGTAAAAGAGATAAAAGATAATTATACCAAACTAATTGTAAAGCTTGAAAAGTTAAGTTTTAAAAATATTGAGTTTTCCATAGTATTCAAAGCATTTGATGACGGCGTAGGATTCCGGTATGAATTTCCTGTACAGAAAAACATGCAGCATTTTATTGTATCGGATGAAAGTACTGAATTTCACCTAACTGGCAACCACAAAGCTTTCTGGATCCCGGGAGACTATGACAGCAATGAATTCAGTCCGAATGTTACCAACCTGGATGAGGTGAATGGTGAGGATCCAAAATACGCAGCCAGCATTTTTGCACACCAGTTTTTTGATAAGGATGCCGTACAAACACCACTGATGCTGAAATCAAAGGATGGCCTGTACATCAATATTCATGAAGCTGCTTTGGTGAATTACCCGGCTATGAACCTGCACATTGATAAATCATCCTATACTTTATCATCTAAACTGGTTCCGGATGCTTTGGGAAATAAAGCCTACCTGCAAACACCTGCAAAAACTCCCTGGCGTACTATCATTGTTTCAGATAAGGCAACAGATATCCTGGCATCACATACCATTTTGAATTTAAACGATCCTTCTGTAATAAAAGATCCCAGTTGGATCAAACCGACAAAATACGTGGGAGTTTGGTGGGAAATGCACGTGGGTAAAGCCACCTGGGATTATGCCGGAAGCCAGAATGCAACAACCTTTGATCCGAAAAACCTGAAACCTACCGGCAGGCATGGTGCTACTACTGCTAACGTTAAACGTTATATTGACTTTGCTTCCAAAAACGGTTTCGGTGGCGTGTTGGTTGAAGGCTGGAACACCGGATGGGAGGATTGGTTTGGACAGTATAAAGAAAATGTATTTGATTTTGTAACTCCTTATCCTGATTTTGATGTAAAAGAATTGCATCGTTATGCAGTTTCCAAAAAAGTAAAACTGATCATGCACCATGAAACATCTGCTTCTGTAACAAATTATGAAAGGCAGATGGATACTGCTTACCGTTTTATGAAAGCAAATGGCTACGATGCTGTAAAGACAGGCTATGTGGGCCATATCATACCACGGGGCGAACACCACGACGGGCAATGGATGGTGAATCATTATGTAAGGGTGGCACAAAAAACGGCTTCGTATAAAATTATGCTCGATGCACATGAACCGGTTCGTCCAACCGGTTTAAGCAGAACCTATCCCAACTGGCTGGCTTGTGAAGCTGCCAGGGGCATGGAATTCAATGCATGGAGCGAAGGCAACAAGCCACGTCATGAGACAATTTTTCCATTTACAAGATTTATGGGCGGCCCGATGGATTATACACCCGGTATTTTTCAACTCGATCTGAGTTATTGGGATAAAAGTAAAAAAGAATCTGTTCATACTACTTTGGCAAAACAACTAGCATTGTATGTAACCATTTGCAGTCCTTTGCAAATGGCAGCAGATCTTCCTGAGAGTTATGAAAAGAAAATGGATGCTTTCCAGTTCATCAAAGATGTTGCAGTAGATTGGGATGATAGTAAATACTTAGAAGCAGAACCCGGCGAATACATCACCGAGGCAAGAAAAGCAAAAGGCACCAATAAATGGTTTGTAGGCGCCATAACAAATGAAAATGCAAGAACTGCCGCTGCTGATCTTAGTTTCCTGGATGCAGGTAAAAAATACAATGCGATCATTTATGCAGATGCTGATGATGCACATTTTGAAAGAAATCCTGCTGCCTATAAAATAATTAAACAGGTTGTAGATAATAAAACAGTGCTGAGCCTGAAACTGGCTCCTGGCGGTGGATGTGCGGTGAGTCTTATGCCGGTGAAATAAACAAATTTGAACAAGGAACATAGAATAAGGAATTTCGAATTTCGAAGTGAGTCACTCCGATTATAATTCTATATTCCTTGTTCCTTGTTGGATATTCATTTCCTTGTTCCTTGTTGGATATTCATTTCCTTGTTCGTTTTTCATCAAACCCTTTTCAACCAACCCGTTATACTCATCCTGGAACGATGTGCCAATGCAACTTCATGTTCCATTTCATCGCTTTTA
Organism: Ferruginibacter sp.; assembly: GCA_043717805.1. Taxonomy (GTDB): domain Bacteria; phylum Bacteroidota; class Bacteroidia; order Chitinophagales; family Chitinophagaceae; genus Ferruginibacter. The sequence goes on along the minus strand of JAYSWW010000447.1, from coordinate 3,953 downwards.
AAAAAAACAGCTGTTTGAGATTGGGGTAGAATTTCCTGTACCGATTCATCCCGGTATACGAGTAATTGACCGCCATCTGTTTCAAGCCAGTCATTGTTCAGGTAATTGATGAGAGAATATTTCCTGTTATCATTATTTTTAAACTGGTCCCTGTGCCGCTTATAATAACTTCCTTCTTCATAAACTGCATAATGGAATTCATATCCATTGATACCTGTATAACAGGTGCTGTTCAGGTGATCAATGAAATTTTCAATAAGTAGTAAAAATTCCTGTTCAAAAATATTTTGATGGCTTTTATCCATCCAGTAAATTTTATCGCCCCGCATCTGCTGGTTGGAATTTTTAATGGTTTCATTCCCTATTCCAGCAACGATCATACGTTCATCCTGCTGTAATTGTAATATGTTCTGGTGCAGCCCATTTGCCAATGTTTTGCTTATGAAGGCGATATCGATCCCAATGTTATTATTAAGGTAACTGTCAATTAAGATGTCAAACGGGCTAATCATTGTGTTTAATAAAGAGGGAGGTAATTATTTGCATAAAATTATTTTACAGAATTATATTAAATCCTATAAAAAAGATTGCTCTATGCTTTCAACATTTTTAATTAAGTAATCATAAATGTGGCACAAGGCATTCCCTGTAAATGGCGGCTTCCACACCCGGCCTTAAGTTTACCTGCTGTAAAAGTTCATCGGCATGTAATTCAGAAACAAAATATTCCAATACATAACCATAAGTACTGCTTTCGTAATAGGCCTGGTGAATATTCAGGTTGCTATAAAAAGGCAATTGCTGATAAAAACCAATGTCAGTTTCATTGTGGCTGATAAATGCAACCAGTTTGATATCATCATTTTCTAAAGTACTACTTCGTTTATGTTGCATTGGTTTATAACCTCCTGCCTGGATTATCCTTACTTTATTTTCAGGAAAATATCTCGAAGGTTTCTCATTTACAAAAGTAAAATGAAAATCACGCTCGGGCCATTCATGCTGTGATATGTAGCGGAACTTATTTTTTGATTCTGTCACCTGGTGGAACAAAACAGGAGCTGCATTCTTATTGATCAGCTTTTGGGCATACCTTTCCCATTCAGGTGTAAATTCATCCAATTCCAGGTTTGTTAAAAAACAAACATACTGGACAATCGTATCTTTTATCATCTGCAACGTTTAAATAATTACCAGTAAAATTTTCTGCTAAATTGCTACTGTATTATTACCATCTTTTATTCTCAGACCTGGAAGTTTTTTCCTTGGCTACAGTTACAGACATAGAACGACCTTCTACTTCTTTTCTGTCAAGGCCTTTCATTGCCTCATTTGCTTCTGCATCTGAATCCATTTCTACAAATCCAAAACCACGGCTTTGACCCGATGTTCTGTCGGTGATCACTTTTGCAGATGAAACGGTTCCATAAGCTTCAAATAATTCTTTTAATTCCTCATCCCTGGTATTGAAACTCAGGTTTGAAACGTACATGTTCATAAAATAAAATTTAAATAAATAAAAATAAAGTGATAAAGAACCGCAGCAAGGAGTAAGTTAATTGACACAAAAGAAAGTGTCAAACAGATAATAATCAGGACTGAATGGTAGAAGAACTTTTAATCACCCTGTGAATATAAGCTTAATTATTGACTAATCCGCTAATATTCTTTGTGATCATAATAAAAGGATCCATAAATGAATTTGGCAAAAGGCATGTTTTCCGGTGAAAAAATGTATTTGAATAAGCGGTAATTATTTTATGCAATACCAGTGTATCCAATCAATCTATTTTCACTGCATTCTCCACAAAAAAACCGTAAGCTGGCAACAGGGGATATGCTGTAATCACAGTCAATAAAAACTGGTATCAACCGGTTTATAATTTAAAAAAATCAGCCTGCCAACTGATATTAATCATAAACTTAATTCCTGCCTGATTTTAACTTCGTTCCTTCAAGTATAAAACTATTTACCAAGAATTAAATCAAATAATATGAAAAAAGAATACTGGATAAATGTAAAGCATGTAGACAACAGGCTGGTCATTTTTTTTAACGGGGAAACCATTTGGGACAGCGGAATCATACACGATGATCCTGAATTGAACAAGTATATAAATATCACAGAGTATCTGAATAAATACAACAATCATAAAAGTGAATTGATCTTTGAAGGATTTAATGACACCTATACTTCTGATGAATCTGACGGGGAATTAAATCCATGGCACTTTCACTACGTGGTACTGGTACGCACAACTGATGCTTCCGGGAATTTAGTAAGTGAAATAAACTTGTTATCACCCTATAATGAAAAACATATGTCGAATCCAAATACCAGGGCGATCAGCAATTGTTACCAGATCGTAAAGAAAGATTCGGAATTTAAAGTTGTTTCCAATTCCTTATCTCAGCAGTTTTATAATTAACAGGCAATAATACCAGGCAATTAATTAAGTATGATATTAATTTAAAAAACAAAAAATATTTACCTGATTTTATGATCTCACCGGGAAGCCGTTTTTTACAGGGCCGGGATTGATTCAACAAATTATCATTCTGAAAGTTAATCAGGTAAACATTTGTTATTAAACTTACTTATTAAATCAATCATTATTTTATGGCAAAGCAAAATAATACCGGAAAATATGTTTATTATTTTGGCGGTGGAAAAGCAGACGGAAATGAATCCATGAAAAATCTATTGGGAGGCAAAGGCGCCAATCTTGCAGAGATGGCAGGCCACCCTAAACTTCGGTTACCCGTACCCCCGGGATTTACAGTCACTACAGAAGTTTGCACCTATTATTACAACAACAAAAAAACTTACCCGAAAATTCTTAAAACACAGGTTGAAGAAGCCGTTGCTAAAACAGAAAAACTCACCGGTAAAAAATTTGGAGATCCAAAAAATCCCCTGCTGGTATCGGTTCGTTCAGGTGCCAGGCGAAGCATGCCCGGAATGATGGAAACCGTTTTAAATGTAGGACTGAATGAAAACACCCTGAAAGGGATCATTGCCCGAAGTGCTGATGAACGTTTTGCTTATGATGCCTACCGAAGGCTGATCATGATGTATGCGGATGTGGTAATGGAAAAAGGAGGAGCAGTTGAAGTAAAGAACGGTAAAGGGATACGCAAAATTCTGGATGAGAAACTGGAACACATCAAGCAAAAAAAAGGATACCGGAGTGATACAGACCTTACTGTTGCAGAACTGAAAGAACTGGTAAAAGATTATAAAAAAACAGTCAGAAAAGTTTTGGGTAAAGACTTTCCCGATGATCCATGGCAACAATTGTGGGGTGGAATGAGTGCTGTCTTCAGCAGTTGGAACGGGAAGCGGGCCGTGGAATACCGCCGCATTGAAAAAATTCCGGATGAATGGGGTACTGCTGTGAACATCCAGGCCATGGTATTTGGCAATATGGGCAATGACAGTTGCACAGGTGTGGCTTTTACCAGGAACCCGGGTACCGGTGAAAATAAATTTATGGTGAATACCTTGTCAATGCACAAGGCGAAGATGTGGTTGCAGGCACCAGGACACCGGCACCCGTTAATGAATATTCCAAGAATGCTCAAAGCAAACATTTTACCACGCTTGAGAAAATCTTACCCGGGCTTTACAAAGAATTATACAGTTACCAGAAAAGGCTTGAACTGCATTATAAAGACATGCAGGATATTATGTTTACGATCGAAAAGGGAAAACTATATATGTTGCAGTGCCGTGTTGGCAAACGGAATGGTTTAGCTGCTGTAAGGATGACTTCTGAAATGTATAAAGAAAAAATGATAGATGGCAAAACAGCCATATTGAGAGTAGCGCCCAATCAATTGGTTGAATTATTGTTACCGATGCTTGATCCCGAAAAACAAAAAATAACAAGGCCAATCGCAAAAGGTTTGCCGGCAGGCCCGGGTGGAGCAAAAGGACGGGTTGTATTTTC
>JAYSWW010000446.1:0-2793 GCA_043717805.1 Ferruginibacter sp. | reverse complement strand
CAGAGAGTGGCCTTGGGGTTGATTTTTTAGAAGTTTCATTTTTGATTTCGCGATTAGCAAATACTAGTCCGCTTACCACAACCAGCGGTAAGATCAGCGCATAAATAATTTTTTTCATATTTTTTGTAGTTTTTAATTAACATAGATCAATCTTCTGATAAATCAGATCCGTTTAAGGCATTTCTGAGTCGGGCTTGTGCAAAAAAAGTATTTTGAATACTAACTGACTTTATCGAATACGGTCTTCCAGGAACGCTCGCCGCCGAATAAGTTTGATTTTGCATTGGCCTGAACAGAAATAGACTTGCCATCATTGCTCAACTTCCAAACCTCTGTTACGTAAACAAATGCTTGTTTCTGAACAGTTACATGGTAAGGAGTGGCAACCATCAGGTGTACAATTGAGTTAACAGTCATCGTTTGTCCATCAGCTGACAACTTTACGGTAAACTTCTTTCCTCTTTCCCGGCCATGATTAATTTGGCTCTCTTTACCGTCGAAGGCCAGTTTCTCCTGGCTTGTAGTCAGCGCTGCGTCATGAGACGGATTTGGCACTTCTATGGTTAGAAAATCTGCCTGCTCTGCTATTTTCATTGTTTTAGATAGCATACGATCACCTTCGTCATATGAGCAAACAATATTTCCGCCCATACTTATCGACTCTCTGGATTTCCATTCGCCAGAGAAGTTAGCGCGATGAGTGCCATTTTTTTGTTGAGCCTGTATGGCAAAATAAATTACTCCTGTTAACAGAATAATCAGGCACGACAAAACGTTTCTTTTATTTTTCATTTGTTTATTTTTTGCGTTTTAATGGTGATGAAGCGATCATGATTTACCCTGCGGGTTTCGGCAAAATCATGATGGTTTCGTATCCTTTCAAAGTTGGTGCAACAAAAATACTTTGATTTATTTCAGCCTAAGGGACTTGGATCGTAAATAAAAGTGTAAACTTTGTAAATAATATCTTGACATTATGCTTGTTAAAAGAAATTTCCAGTCCATAAAACGTAAGCACATGGGCGGATTATTAATACTATTGTTTATCTCGATAATCTGCGTGGCTTTCAGTATGACCGGCAATGATGACATTGACTTTGCCAGAAGGGAAATTTTGCTTCGCCGGATCGGCCATGAAATACTCCTTCAGTCGGGCGACAGTACATCACGGGTACTTCCAGTAAAAAAAATCGCCGGAAATGAATACCAGATCAGTTTTGAGAATGCGTTTACTTTTCAACCCGAATCCCTGGTGAATACTACTCAGCGTTTGTTAGCCAAAGACCCGCTCGCAAGTGATTATGTTGTTAACGTACTGAACTGTGCCAATGCCAGTGTAGCCTATGGATATGCTATATCAAAAAATAAGAAAGATGATATTGTAGCCTGTATAGGAAGAAGGCAACCCATAGCGTGTTACATGATTAACATTAAATTCAAACCGACAGGAATAATTACAGCAAAGAATGGATATCTTCTGGGCAGCCTGACAGTTTTAGCATTTGTTGGATTTATTTTTTTAAGATCTGTTAAGCCGCGGAAGGCCTTACCTGACAGTCAGCATACTGGTATATTCACTTTAGGGTCAATGTCGTTCGACGCGGAGACTCGTAAGCTCATGATAAATGGAAAGACCATAGACTTGACCAGAACTGAAACCCGTGTACTACGCATTTTCGCGTTGGCTCCTAACGCGGCTATAGAGCGAAGCCGGCTACAAAAAGAGATATGGGAAGATGAAGGTCTTATAGTAGGCCGCAGTCTGGATATGTTCATTTCAAAACTTAGAAAAAAACTGGAATTTAATCCGAACATCAAGATTGTTGTCATACGCGGCAAAGGATATAAGCTTGAAATTATCGCTTAAGAAAATCTTCCCGCTACAAACTGAGGTTATTAGAATTCATTGGGCATTTGTAAAACTCTATAGTGAGCTACTAATGTGGTATCATTAAAAGAATTATCCTTCATTCCTAAAGTCTCCTGAAAGGACCTTGCTTTTACCCAAAAGCTGGTAATTTGTATTTCACTGTCCGTTTAATTATTTTTTATTATTGAGCAAGTTTACCGCAAAAAAGTAAGTCCAGTTGTCGATGCCGAAAACTGTTGCCTTAGTTAAAGTCCGCCAAGCAAAAAATGTGAATTTACGCAGACGGTTCGTTTTTACAGTGGCGTACAACAAACGGATTCAGGAAAGCATATTACAGAAAATTATGGGTTGTATTGACGAAACCCCCTTTTCCCATTCAAATCTTACGTCAATATTTATATACATGTGGTTAGCAAGGCTTTTAAAAATATTGCGCAACACCCGCCCCAATCAAAACTTTCCCATATTTTTGAGTTAGCAGAAATGCAATGGCGGCTTTACTAAAAACAACCAACATTTAAAACTTCGGAAAATACTTTGTAAATTTAGCTAGAAATGAAACAGCGGATTTACATAGACACGTCCATAGTTGGTGGTTATTTTGACGAAGAGTTTAAGGAAGTAACTATCGCACTTTTTCAGCGGCTAGAAAATAGAGAAATCATTTTTGTAGTATCAGACTTGCTTGACCTGGAATTAATCAATGCCCCACAAAATGTAAGAGAACTGCTATATAATTATACTACCGATAAATTTGAAAGAGTAGAACTGACAGAAGAGGCAATCAAACTGGCAGATTCTTACGTTGCAGAAAAAGTAGTTGGTAGGACAAGTTTAGAAGATTGCAGGCATATTGCTTTGGCAACAATAAATAAAGTAGACGTTTTAGCAAGTTGGAATTTTAAACATATTGTAAATTTGGA
>JAYSWW010000445.1:0-7146 GCA_043717805.1 Ferruginibacter sp. | reverse complement strand
TCCATTCAAGGTTGAAATCGCCGTTCTTATATTTTATACAGGTAAACAAAAAGCAACTGGCAAATGGAATTTTATTTTCTCCCACAGGAATACCATCTTCTGCAAGCAAAGCAAAAGACCCCAGCACATATGCCTGCGTACTGGAGGTTTCTATGGCCTTCCATGGACGGGGTAAAACAAAACTGCTATAACCCAGATCTACCTGAAAAGAAGAGATCTTTTCTACCAGGGTTCTCAACAGGTCCGGTTCATTGAGGTGTGCGACGATGGTCATTGCTTGTTTCATAAAATTTGAATTTTAATTCTGTATTAATAAGTATGAGCTGAAATCCCGGTAACAGGGTCACTTTTACGTTGTTGATTTAAAATAAAAGATGAATGAAGAAATAAATTAGCCAGTTACCGTAACCGCAGCGTATATCTATTGTATAAAATCGTGCCAGAAAAAACAACAGAAGAAAATTATGTAAAAAGAGGTAAGCATCAAATTGCCGGGTTGCGAAGTCGCATGTTCATAAATGCAGCATGTTGTAATCTTTCGTTTCAGGCAATGCTATTTTCCCGGCAGATCAATTAAAACCTGTACAACTTTATTTATGTTAATTTTTGTAATGGCACAGTTTGTGCTTAGTAATGTATAGACCGGCAATTAAGCCAATCATTAATAAAAACAGATCATGGCAAAAAAGAAGGCAGTAAAAGTTCTGACCAAGAAAAAAACTGTTTCTGCAAAAAAACCAGCCCCTTCAAAATCTATTATTAAAAAGGCAAAAGGAAAAAAAGTAGCTGTGAAAAAACCAACAGCTAAAAAAGTGATCGCTAAAATACCGGCAGTAAAAAAATCAGCCGCAAAAAAAGCTACAACTAAAATTGCTGTGCTAAAAAAAGTGCCGGCAAAAAAAATTGTACTTAAAAAAGTAACCCCTCTGAAAAAAGCGGTTGCTGTAAAGGCAAAGCCTAAAGCTAAATCATCAAAATCATCCTTGCCTGCCAATGTTAAGCCTGTGCAGGAAACCGTAAAAATGCCGGCAAATAACAATTCAGTTAATATGATTGCCAATTCAGCTATAACTGAAACGAATGAAGCCATTCAAAATGAAGACCCTGTAACAACATTTGATAAACATGCATTTGAAAAAGCAACAGCAAAAGGAGACCCCCATAGCAAATTACAATTGAACAGCAATAGCAAAGGTTCTATACGCCTTTCAGGTAAAAAACCCTTGTGGAGAAAATAAGAGCACATCAACTCCATATATATGTGAACATTGAAACCCTGTTAACAGAGATAATGTTTGATAACAGGATACGTGGGAAAAAAGATCGGCTTATTAACAAGCCGATCTTTTTAGTTTAAGCTGAATAAAACATGCAGGAATTTGCAACTTGAAAATATTGTATTTAAAGCAACATGTATTTAGTACTTAAAAAATAAAAACATGAAAATAAAAGCGTTAAGATTGCGTACATTTTTTCTGATAACCAGCATTCTCTTCCTGGTACCAGTATCAATTCTCATTGGTTGCGGTGAAAATGGAAAAGAAACAACAGCAAAGGCCAATGAAGCATTGGTTAAAACAGAAGCTGTTCCCCCAACAACAGGTACAAGTAACGAGGCTGCAATTCCTGAAAACAAGGATACCGCCGGGAAGAACATGGTTGCGGACCCCCAAAAAAAAATATTACAGGAAAATAAAAAGACAGGAGTGGAACCAACTAAAAAAACATCCGCACAACAACCTGTTGTTATAAATTCAGCCCCGGTACAAACCAAGCCGGTTAGCCCGGTCAATGTACCACCTGTTGTAAAACCAACAGAGCCGTTAAAGCCCATCCAGGAAACAAAGCCAGTTCCGGTAGAAATTCCAAAGCCCGTGGTTCCGGTTGTGAAGCCGCAACCTGAACAAGCTGAACAAAGCAATTGGGTTGTTCCGGCAAAATATAAAAATATGACGAGTCCGACAGCCTCAAATAAAGAAAGTATTGAGCTTGGAAAATCATTGTATGGCACCCATTGCAAATCATGTCATGGTTCCAAAGGAGATGGAAATGGTACAAAGGCTGCTTCGATGGATACAAAAGTAACATCTTTCCTTAGTTCAGCTTTTAGGGCACAGCAACCCGGGGAGGTTTATTATAAGTCAATTTTTGGAAGAAAAGACATGCCAAAATTTGACAAGAAAATACCCGATGAAGAAGAACGATGGGCCCTTGTTGATTATATCATGAGTTTTAAAAACTGATGATCAATTTTTTATTTCCCGGTAAATGATTCAGCGTATCAACCCGATCCTTTAAGCTTGTTCATTTTATTTTCAATTCTTTCGTTGCCCGGTATGTTTTCATATTTATACTATTGTATGGTGATCTCAATGCTCATATCTTTATATAGGGATTGGATCATTGTAAATCAATAATACAAATGGAAAATGTCAGCATCAGAACTTCACTATAGAAAACTTGAAAGGATGTATTTGCTTTCGGCTCCTATAAACAAAATGGTTTATGAAGGAATTCAATTGATTGTATCCAACGAACGTGCAGAATTAACTTTAGTAGTTGAACCAAAATTTTTTCATGCAGCCCAGTCACTTCATGGTTCTGTTTACTTTAAAATGTTAGACGATGCTGCTTTTTTTGCAGTTAATTCCATTGTTACAGATGTTTTTGTTTATACGGTTTCTTTCAACATTCAGTTATTAAGACCCGTTACCAGAGGGCTGATCAGGTCGGTGGGAGAATTAAAATTCAGGTCTGCAAACTTATTCATTGCAGATTCCAGCCTTTTTGATGAGCGCAACAATCTTGTTGGGCGTGGCAGCGGCAATTTTATGAAAAGTAAAATTGAACTCAATGATAAGATCGGGTATCAGTAAAACTTTGTTCTTACAAAACAGCTCTCACTGAATCATTTCTCATTCAATACTTTATGATTAAGTCTTTTTCATTGAATCAATATTGCTGAAAATTGATCAGCATAAAAAAAGGAAAAACAAGCAATTGTTTTAATAAGACCTTAAAGGCCGATGACAAATATCATTGAAACCGATGAAGACCATCATTATGCAGCAGATCTTATGCAGCTAAATTGCATCCGTGAAAAAGATAAGTAATGAAGAAATTGATCACAATAAAAAATTAGTGTTTTGAAAAAGCTTCTTATGATGGCATTTGCGCTCTTGTTCAGTGGCACAATGCTGGCCCAGGGAAGTAAAGTGAATGAGGATACAAAATCTTTTATTGCTTTCCATGGTGGGCCATCTTTCCCAGTAGGGGATTTTAGCAGCAAGGATATTGCAAATAATTCCAATGCTGGTTTTGCAAAAACCGGGTTTAATATAAATCTCGATTATGCATACCTCTTTACTAAAAGTATTGGTGTAACTGCTTCTGTATTTGTAAATAAATACGATGTCAATGATGCCAGTCTTAATGTAAAACCAACTGGCAGTGAAAACTTTATTTCTGTTAACCTCGACCACTGGCAGTTTTATGGCATAACTGCAGGGCCTGTATACAGCATCAATGTCGGCAAAAATATATTTACTGATATCAAGGTTATGGGAGGTGTTGTAAATGCAAACGCACCCATTATAAAATTACAAGGCCAGAAATTAACAAAAGAGGAATGGAAAGTGGCAGGATTATTCCAGGCCGGGGTCGGTCTGAAGTTCGGAGTTGGTAAAAACATATTCATTGTTACAAACGCAAACTACATGCATCTGAATCCAACGTTTAAATATACCTATACCGATGTTGTTGCAGGACAGGTAGCAGAAGAATTCCATCAAAAAATGGAGATTATCTCTGTTACAGCAGGTGTGGGATATAATTTCTGATGAGGATGTTGGTTTTTGTTACACGCTCCCGGCTTATGGCCGGGAGTTTTTTTAAATTATTATACAGTGTTCCCGGGTAATCTTATTAGTTATTCTTGCCGCAGATTCGCAGATTGTGTTACTATTTTTTGCAAAAGCAATTGTTTTTCAAACAGCGGAAAGCTGATGGGAGATAAACGTATGTAAATCTGCGAATCTGCGGCAAAATAATTTTGATCAGCAAAACATTTATTTCGTGATCAGGTTTGCCACCAGCGATGTCCAGCCTGTTTGATGACTTGCTCCCAGCCCGGCTCCTGTATCTCCATGGAAATATTCAAAAAACAACACAAGGTCCTCATTACCGGGCCTGGCGTAAAACCAGTTGTAATTGCCATGTAATTTCCGGGCACCGGTATCATCTTTTACAAAAAGGCTGACCACCCTTTTTGCAAGCAGTTTTGATACCTCGGTAAGGTTCATCAGTATACCGGAACCAACCGGGCATTCTACCTGTAACCGGTCGCCGTAAAATTCCCCGTATTTCCTGATGGCATGGATGACCAGGTAATTGATGGGCATCCAAACCGGCCCGCGCCAGTTGCTGTTGCCCCCAAAAAGATTGCTGGTAGAATCGCCTGGATCGTATTGAATGCTGTGTTTTTCTCCGTCGATCACAACAGTATATGGATTGTCTTCATGATATTTTGACAATGCCCTGATTCCCCCGCCCGATAAAAACTCGGCTTCATGCAGCAAGCGGTTCAATAAAAATATCAGCCGTTCTTTTTGTACAAGTGACAGAAGGATCTTTTCACCATCACCCCTTTCTTCATTGGGCCAGAAGAGATTGTTCTTTATCCTGTAATCTTCAAACCAGCTTATGCGCTTTTTAAAATCGGGCAGTTTTTCAAATATCTCTTTGTTGATGGTACTAACAGCATAGAGGCTGGTTAACCCAACGGCGCTCTGTATACGAAGTGGAAGAGGGTCTGCACCGGCAATACAAAGCGTGTCGTAGAAAAACTTATCTTCATCATTCCACATGGCATGGCCGTTCAGCGATTCTGCTATCAGTACAAAGTGTTCAAAGAATTTGGTGGCGATGTCTTCAAAGCCCGGGTCGTGCAGGGCGATCTCCAGTGCAAGGTCCATCATGTTCAGCGCATACATGCCCATCCAGCCGGTGCCATCGGCCTGTTCCAGTTGCATTTCTTCGTCAAAATGATGGCTCCTGTTAAATACGCCGATGTTGTCAAGCCCCAAAAATCCGCCTTCAAAGATGTTGTTTCCATTCCTGTCTTTGCGGTTGATCCACCAGGTAAAATTGATAAGCAGTTTTTGAAATACTTTTTTTAAGAAAATGAGGTCACCTTCGCCAAAGTTTTCTTTCTCTATCCGGTAAATTTCCATAGCCGCCCACGCCTGTACCGGCGGATTTACGTCGTTGAAATTCCATTCATAAGCAGGCAGCTGTCCATCGGGTTTCATGTACCATTCCCGCATGATCAGTTGTAGTTGGTGTTTGGCAAAAGCTACATCCACGTTGGCCAGCGATACACAATGAAAGGCAAGGTCCCAGGCGGCGTACCAGGGATATTCCCACTTGTCAGGCATGGCAATGATGTCCTGGTTTTTCAGGTGTGTCCAGTTGCTGTTCCTGCCATTTTTTTTGGCATCGTTCACCGGTGTAATACCATCAGAAGTGGTTAGCCAGCGTTCCACATCAAAGTGGTAATATTGTTTGCTCCACAACAGGCCCGCCATTGCTTTGCGGTGTATATTTTTAAGGTCTTCAGAAATGTTGCCGGGTAAAATGGCATTGTAAAATTCAGTTGCTTCATGCTTGCGGGTGGAAAAAACATGTTCAAATCCATCAGCAAAGGGATCATCGTTTTCCTGGTCGGTAAGCCTGCAATAGATCGTTTTTGTTTCGCCGGCGTTTACCATCAGTTCATAAACCGGTGAAAACTTTGTGCCTTGTTTTTTTGACCGGAGTTTTGTTTTGTTCACACCGCTGATGACGGCGTCGTGAAATGCATCTTTGGTGAAAACTGTTTTTTCATTCGCAGGATCTACTTTATTGAAATTGGTCTCATTTTCGGTGAACAGCCTGTCATCGGCGTTTTGAAAATAGAAATAGTAATCGCCCAGCCAGTGACTGGTTGCCTTAACAGCCGATTTGTTCAGCAGGCTGATAACGGGTTTTGGAATATCGGGCGTATAAACCCATTTGTTGTAAAACCACAGGGTAGGCAATACCGTTACTGGTGCGGTGACCGTGTTCCGGTTACAGACATCGATCTTGATAAAGATATCGGTGGAATGTTGTTTGGCGTAGGTAACGGTTACATCAAAATATTCATCCTTGCTGAAGATGCCGGTATCCAGGATCTCGTACTCGGGTTCCAGTTTGGTCCTGGTTTTGTTTGTATCCAGGAGGTCTTTGTAAGGGAATTCATTTTGCGGATACTTGTACAGGTATTCCATATAATAGTGGGTAGGAATATTATCCTGGTAGAAGTAAAGTTCTTTTACATCTTCGCCGTGGTTGCCGTCGTAATTGCCAACGCCAAACAGGCGTTCTTTTAAAATGGGGTCTTTGCCGTTCCACAAGGCAACTGCAAAACAAAGGTTTTGAAAATAGTCGGAAATACCGGCCAGGCCATCTTCGCCCCAGCGGTAAGCCCTGAAATGCGATTGTTCAAAGGGAAGATAACCCCAGGCGTCTCCGTGAGTGCCATAATCTTCCCGGACGGTGCCCCATTGTCTTTCACTGAGGTATGGCCCCCATTGTTCCGGTGGACGTTCTTTTTTATTATTTATATTTAAGCGCTCCTGTTCTGCTGTCATGATCATTTTTTAAAAAGGATTTAGCCGGCACAGTTATACAAACCGGTGGTCATCCTGGTTCATAACAAGCAATCATTTAAAAAGAAGGATAAAAATAGTCAATAATAAATAATATGGGGAGTTGGTTCGTGTGACACGAACCAAGGCAGTGAAATTGGTTCGTGTGACACGCACCAAGGCTGCGAAATTGATTCGTGTGACACGCACCAAGGCAGTGAAATAGGTTCGTGTGACACGAACCAAGGCTATTTATCAACTGGCTGCAATAACAGCCGCTGTTGTGGCCGCTGCTGCAGCACTCATAGCAGCCGCACCGGCCGCTTCGTTGTTTACATTGGCCATGCTTACAAACTGGTAGCCCCATCCTTTCAATTCATTTTTCCAAACCAGGGAACCGTCTTTGGTATTCAGGCAAAGCAATATGCCCGAAGCGCCCACATAAATTTTATTGTCTTCAACGCTGATCTGCCCGAAG
>JAYSWW010000444.1:0-7184 GCA_043717805.1 Ferruginibacter sp. | reverse complement strand
TACAGACTGCAGGCTATGAACAAAAAGATCCGCTGGTTATTTATAAGATCGAAGCATACAATGCATTCAAGCAAATGGATGATGAAGTAAATAAGAATATTGTAAGTTTTTTATGCCACGCACAAATACCGGTTGAACAAACAAATGCTGGCCAGATCAGGGAAGGCAGGGAACAGAAAACTGACATGAGCAAGATGAATGCCAACAAAACCCAGGTTGAAGCAGCCGGTAGTGATTATGCTGCCAATGAAAACGATTATTATGATCCTTCAACTCCTGTTAAGCAGGCGCCCGTAAAAGTTGAGCCAAAAATAGGCCGAAATGATCCTTGTCCTTGCGGAAGCGGGAAGAAGTATAAGCAGTGCCATGGGAAAGAGAGTTAAAGTTGTCGGGCCACTTCAAGTTGTCTGGCCACTCCAAGTGGCCTGACAACTTTACATTTTTAACGGGCATTCATGAAAGTGAATGCTTTTTTAATGCCAAAAGCATTTGATGAAAAGACAAACGAAGAAGTGATCAAGTAAGTATGGTTCAAATTCCTTACCAGTGAACAATGTTCATTCTAATAAAATTGCTTTGGTTATTTTTGCTTTATGAATATAGCTTCATTGATAGATCATCAGTTTTTAAAACAAACTGCAACCATTGCTGATATTGAACAGCTTTGTAGTGAAGCATCAGCCAATGGATTCAGGGCAGTTTGTGTGCCACCTTTATTTGTTAAAAAAGCAACAGAATTATTAAAAGACAGTTCAGTAAGAATTGCAACAGTAACCGGTTTTCCATTTGGCTACAGTGCTATTGAAGCCAAGCTGGCTGAAACAGTACTTGCCATGGTGGATGGGGCAAATGAAATTGAAATGGTCATAAATATCTCTGCAATAAAAAATGCCGACTGGCAATACCTTGCCAAAGAGATCAATACAATCTTACCTGTTGTAAAAAGTAAGGGAATCTCAATGAAAATTATTCCCGAAACCGGAATACTCGATGACAATGAAATAATAACATGCTGTGACATCTATGGTGCAGCCGGCGTTGATGTGATAAAAACTTCAACTGGTTTTGGGGTTAAAGGTGCCAGCATTGAATCGGTGCAATTGTTGCGAAGGCATCTTGCAGATGCAGTAAAGATCAATGCTTCAGGATCTATTCAGACATATAATTTTGCCAAACAATTGCTGGATTCGGGGGCATTTTGTATCAGCCCGGAAAATAGTATAAATATAGTTAAAGAAGCTGCTGTTTTAAATTGAATGAACGATATTTGAATTTGTATATTTTTTAAAAAATTAAGGATGAAAATTTTTTTGCTGATAATTTTAATGAATGTATTTATGGGCCCGGTTTGGGCTCAGAATACTAATCCCGACAGTGTGGTAACTGGAACAGTTACTGTAAGTAAAGATCCAAGGATTGAAACGCTTGGAAGAAAAATGACAGAATACAACGAGAGCCTTGCCAAAAAAAACCGTTCCACCAGGGGATACCGTCTCATGCTTTTAACAACAAATGACAGGCTAAAAGCATTAAAAGTTCGCACTCAATTGTTGCAACGTTTTCCCGATCAATCTATTTATATGGTATTCCAATCCCCATTCATAAAATTGAAAATGGGAAATTTCCAGGACAGGGGAGAAGCAACTGATATTCGCAGGCAGGTAATGGCTGCGAAAATAATCACCGGGAATATTTATATTATTCCTGAATTGATTGAAGTTAAAGCTGAGAAATTCATTCAATCTGATGATCAGTAATGGTTAAGTGGCCTGCTGTTAACAAGAGTCAGTTGTTAAAAGGCTAACAGGATATTTTATCGTTTCAATAAAAAAACATGCTTGAAAAAATTAGAAACTTAGCTGCAGGTTATTCCGCTGAGTTTATTGAAGTTCGTCATCATTTACATGCAAATCCGGAATTGAGTTACGAAGAATTTGAAACTTCTAAATTCATACAACAAAAATTGGGCGAATGGGAAATACCCTTTGAAGTGAAAGCAACTACAGGAGTCATTGGACTGATAGAAGGAAAGAATCCTTCCAAAAAAACAATTGCATTGCGTGCCGATATGGATGCACTGCCTATCACAGAGGAAAATGAAGTGGCTTATATCTCAAAGAATAAAGGGATCATGCACGCATGCGGTCATGATGTACATACGACCTGTCTTTTGGGAGCTGCAAAAATTTTAAATGAACTGAAAGACGAATGGGAAGGTAGCGTGAAACTTATCTTTCAACCGGGGGAAGAAAAAAATCCGGGAGGTGCTAGTTTACTGATCAAAGAAGGCGTGTTGGAAAATCCGGCTCCTCAAAAAATATTTGCATTGCATGTTCATCCCGGTCTTGAAGTGGGTAAATTCAGTTTCAGGGGAGGAATGGTAATGGCAAGTGCCGATGAGATCTATATAACCATTAAGGGTAAAGGCGGTCATGCAGCTGCGCCACAGTTTACGGCAGATACCATTTTAATTGCATCACATCTTATCATAAGCCTGCAACAGGTCATCAGCAGGAATAACAATCCATTCAATCCATCGGTTTTATCAATTACTTCTGTTCAGGGTGGGAACACAACCAATGTGATCCCTTCAGAAGTTAAACTGATGGGCACTTTCAGGGCAATGAATGAGGAATGGCGTTTCAAAGCACATGACCTGATCATCAAACAGACAAAAGAACTGGTTGCTGCCATGGGAGCAGAAGCAGTTATAAATATCGATGTCGGTTATCCTTTTGTGCTGAACAATGAGAAATTGTCAGAAGAGGCAATGAAAAATGCCATGTTTTATGCAGGTAAGAAAAATGTTGAAGAAACAGAACTTCGTATGGGTGCTGAGGATTTTGCATATTACTCTCATAAAATTCCCGGCTGTTTTTTCAGGTTGGGAGCGGGTAATAAGGAAAAGAATATTACCAGCAATGTTCATACGCCTACTTTTAATATTGATGAACGTGCAATTGAGCAAGGAATGGGAATGATGGCGTGGTTGGCGATAAAAACCCCCTGACCCCCTAAAGGGGGAACTTGGGATGTTACTTTATTTGGAAATCAAAATTTCTTTTCTGATTATAATAGTTAAATTTAATTCTTAGAACATCATTTGATTTGCATAGAAATCTTTTATAAAAGACTTGATTCGGAAACTGTTACCTATGCAGTACAGTAAACCGAATTGAGGTTCCCCCTTCAGGGGGGCAGGGGGTATGAAAATAGCATTCCACGGCGCTGCACGAACTGTTACAGGTTCCAAACATTTGCTTACACTCAGCAACGGTAAAAAATTATTACTTGATTGCGGGATGTTCCAGGGTATGGGTGACCAGACCAATGAACTTAACCGTGAATTTGGTTTTGATCCTGCCGAAGTTGATTATATGATCCTTTCTCATGCTCACATCGATCATTGTGGCCTGATTCCTAAATTGATAAAAGATGGTTATAAGGGAACAGTGTATGCCACGCCGGCAACAAAAGACCTTGCTGCTGTACTCATGGAAGATTCTGCCGGCATCCAGGAGAATGACATCGAATTTGAAAACAAAAGAAGAGGACTGCTGGGATTGCCTTATTTACAACCTTTGTATTCTACAGAAGATGCATTGATAGCGGCCGATCAATTTGAAATAGTTGATTATGAACAATGGCATACCATTGAAGAAGGATTGGAGTTTTCTTATACAGATGCCGGTCATATCATCGGCAGTGCTGTAGTAAATATTCGGATTACTGAAAACAAAAAAGTAACGCATATAACATTCAGCGGTGATGTGGGAAGGTATCGGGATATCATTTTAAAATCGCCCGCTGTATTCGGCCAGGCAGATTATATAATACTTGAATCAACCTATGGCAACAGCCTGCATGATGAACACAATCCTACACCCGATGCATTGCTTAAATGGATTGAACATACCTGTTTGAATAAGAAAGGAAAATTGATCTTACCGGCATTCAGTGTTGGTCGTACACAGGAGATATTATATGCATTGAATCAACTGGAACTGGAGAACCGTTTGCCTGAATTGGATTATTATGTCGACAGTCCCCTGAGTATAAAAGCAACACAGATCGTAAAAAATTACCCGAAGTATTTCAATGCACGTATCCAGAAAGTATTGTTAAGCGACAAGGACCCATTTGGATTTAATGGTTTAAAATTTATTAAAACAGTTGAGGAATCCAAAATGCTAAACTATCATAAAGGTCCATGCGTCATCATTTCAGCAAGTGGGATGGCTGAAGCAGGAAGAGTAAAACACCATATCAGCAACAATATCGAGAATAGCCGAAATTCAATCGTTCTAACAGGTTATTGTGAGCCCAGGTCATTGGGGGGCAGGTTAAAGGAGCATCCAAAAGAAGTTCATATTTTCGGGCAGCTTCATGAAGTAAATGCAGAAATAGGTGAAATGCGCAGCATGAGTGCTCATGGAGATTATGATGACCTGGCACAATTCCTTTCCTGCCAGGATCCCAGGCAGGTGAAAAAACTTTTTCTTGTTCATGGCGAATACCCTGTACAGCTTGATTTTCAACAAAGGCTGATCAGGAAAGGATTTTTAGATGTAGAAATACCAGAGCGCCATTTTGAAATCGGGCTTGACTAAAATTGGCCAGGCCACTATAAGTGGCCAGGCTGGCAATAAACTCAAAACCGTTCAGGGTTAAAAGCGCTGACATCGATCGATGTATTTTTTCTACTAACTATTTCGCATACCAGTTTTCCTGTTCCTGTTCCCTGCGAAATACCCAGCATAGCATGCCCGCCTGCAAAAACAACATTGTCATATTTAGAAACCCTGCCAATATATGGAAGTCCATCCGGCGTTACAGGCCTCAGTCCATGCCATATCTTTTCAACAGGAGGAAAGTCGATTTTTAATCCGGGATAAAATTCTTTTGCAGAATCGTAAATGCCCTGCATACGTTTGATCAATACCTTATTGTTGATGCCGCTTATTTCCATGGTGCCTCCGATACGGAGTTGGTTTCCCCAGGGTGTAATGGCGCATCTCCCGTCGACCAATATGGCAGGGTACTTAATATTTTTTTCTATAAAAAGATATGTATAGCTGTAACCCTTTCCGGGTTGTAATAATAATTTTATTCCCATCATTTTAGACAGTAAAGGCAACCAACTTCCTCCCGCAACAATCAATTCATTGCAATCAAATTTTCCTTTGTCTGTTATAACTGAAGCGATCTTCTGATTTTTATTTTCAAAACTGATAACTGTTGTGTTCAATTGAAACCTTACACCTGATCGTATCAAATGATCTTTCAGTGTAAGCATTAGTTTGCCCGGATTGAAGTGGCAATCATCCCGGAATAATACTGCGCCTGCTACATTTAATTCAACATCGGGTTCTAATTGTTGCACTTGTTGCGCATTGAGTTTTTCTACTTTCAGTCCGAATTTTTCAGCATCATCTGCCATTTGAAACTCATGCTCCAGTGTTTTTGCTTCTTTGCACATCATCAGGCAACCGATCTCCTGCATGTCGAAATGATCTCCGATTTCAAAGCGCATTTCATTCATTAATTGCCGGCTGAACTGTAAAATATTATTGAGGTGTGGTGAATGCTGCGCAACCGTTTTGGCATTACTGCTTTTCCAGAAATGATAACCCCATTGCAGAAGATCCTTATCCAGCCTTGGTTTTATATAGAACGGGCTGCTGCTTTTCAACATATGTTTCAAACCCTCGCCAATGATGCCAGGTGATGCCAATGGAATAAAATGACTGGGAGACATATATCCCATATTGCCAAATGAACAGCCATCTGTTATATCGCCACGGTCAATTACAGTAACTGCATGACCTTCTTTTTGTAAATAATATGCGCTGCACAATCCGATGATACCTCCGCCTGTAATAATAACGTTTGCCATTTTGTTGCCAGCATTTAATCTATGATCAACATCGTCCCCGCCCTGGCGGGGCTCACTTGTACAGAATACCACTATTCATCTTTTTTATCTAACGCAAAATCGGAAAGGGAAATGCCATAGCAGCAAATAGTCTTTGCAAACTTTGCGTTTCTTAGCGCATTTGCGTGAAATCTACAGTACCTGGAATCCATAAGCATAAGGATCATCTTCCCGGTCTATTGTAATAATATTATGCCCATAGATCCTTGCCCATCCTTCAATACTCGGACGAATACCCGCTATTCCGTTAACAAATACTTCTTCTTCGATCCGTCCAACAAATTTACTCCCGATGATGCTTTCATGAATAAATTCCTCACCCTTTTTTAATTTTCCTTTGGCATACCACTGGGCCATTCGTGCTGAAGTTCCCGTTCCGCAAGGACTGCGGTCAATTGCCTTATCGCCGTAAAAAACGGCATTCCTCGCTGTTGAATTTTTATCCAATACAGCACCGGTCCATAAAATATGACTGCATCCACGGATCGTTTCATTTTCAGGATGAACAAATTCAAATTTTTCATTGATACGTTTTCTCAATTCACCCGAAAAGCTGATTAATTGGCCGGCATTGTGGAATTCCAATCCTTTAAAATTTTTCTGAACATCAATGATCGCATAAAAATTTCCACCATAAGAAACATCAATAACCAATTCACCAAGACGGGGACAATCTACAACCAATTCTGATGCTGCCAGGTAAGAAGGAACATTGGTAAGTTTAACAGACTTTACTTTTCCTTTTTCTTCTTTATATGAGATCATTACCAATCCCGCCGGCGCTTCCATTCTTACCATACCGGGTATCTTTGGTTTTATCAATCCCTCTTCAATTGCAATGGTAATTGTACCAATGGTTCCATGTCCGCACATGGGCAGGCAACCACTGGTTTCTATAAACAAAACTGCAACATCATTAGCCGGATCATGTGGTGGATATAATATGCTCCCACTCATCATGTCATGGCCACGGGGCTCAAACATCAATCCCGTTCTTATCCAGTCGAATTCTTTTAAAAAATGCTGGCGCTTTTCACTCATATTGTTCCCAATGAGTACAGGTCCGCCTTCTTTTACAAGTCGAACAGGATTGCCACAGGTATGAGCATCGATGCAGGTGAATGTTGCGGAATTTGGGAAAGTTTTAGACTTTGCCAAAGTTGGATTATTCTTATTCAAAAGTTTTTATTTTTAAATCAATTAGTTGTTCATGATATTTAATAAAGCCAGTTTTTCCATCAAATTCATT
>JAYSWW010000443.1:0-7184 GCA_043717805.1 Ferruginibacter sp. | reverse complement strand
TCACTTGTAGTTTTAGCGTTAGATACTGTAAGGTTACCCAATCCGCCTTCAAAGAACATACTGCCTTTGATAAATTGTGCATTTGTAATGCCGGGAGCAAGTGTTAATAAAAACGCTGCTGCTGTAATAAATAAAATTGCTTTTGTCTTCATAATAATAGTTTTAATAGTTTTTGCAATGCTGTTAAAAAATAGGTTCCGTAATCAAAAATTAATATGCCCTTTTAATTTTAGGGCGCGAAGGTAGGGGAATTAAATAGTTTAAAAACATTTAAAATTGTTTCATGCTTTTATTCTATTTAAAATGATAGTACAAAAAAAATACAAATACTTTTAAAATGCAAGCTATTTTTTGGATTTTAAGAGCCAGGATCTTTGGCAAAGTTTAAAACTTTGACAAAGTTATTATCGCCGGCTTGCTATCAATAAATTCAGATCTGTGTATTTCAGGTCAAATCTTTCACTCAGGTGAAAATTGGTAAGGCTTCCTTTGAATAAATAAATACCACTGCGGATATTTATTTTATACCAGACAACATTGTCTATACCGCCATCTTCAGCAGTTTCCAGCAACAGTGGCATCAATACATTGCTGATGGCCTGCGATGCCGTTCTGGCAAAACCGCTGGGAATATTGGGTACACAATAATGTATCACATCATATTTGGAGAATACCGGTTTTTTATGCGTGGTTACCATGCTAGTTTCAAAACAACCGCCATGGTCTATACTTACATCAACGATCACAGTTCCCGGACGCATGTTGCTGACCATTTCTTCGGTTACAACAATCGGCGTGCGGCCAACCGCACCACTCAGGGCCCCCACGGCAACATCACAGGTCTTGAGTTGTTTGGCCAAAATTTTCGGCTCAATAACGGAGGTCCATAAACGCCCGCCGATGTTGTTTTGCAAACGCTTTAGCCTGTATATACTGTTGTCAAATATTTTCACACTGGCTCCCATGGCCAATGCAGTTCTCGCTGCATACTCTCCCACTATCCCTGCGCCTATGATGATCACTTTTGTAGGTGGAATGCCACTGATACCACCAACCAACACTCCTTTTCCGTTGTTGGCATTGCTGAGGTATTGCCCCGCGATCAGCATTACAGCACTCCCGGCAATTTCACTCATGCTTCTTACAATGGGGTTGTGGCCGCTGGCATCCTTTAAATTTTCAAAACTCAGTGCAGTGATCTTTTTCTCCATCATCTTCTCCAGGATGTTTTTTTTCATAACGGCCAGGTGTATCGGAGATATTACATATTGGCCAGGCTTCAGTAATTCACAATCTTCTTCACTTACCGGTGCACTTTTTACAATTACATCACTTTCAAAAACTGTTTTTTTATCAAAAATGATCCTGGCGCCGGCTTCACTGTAATCCTTGTCTGTATAATTGGCACCCACACCGGCATTGGTTTCTATATTGACCGAATGGCCGTTTGCTACAATAACGCTGACTGCGTCCGGGGTAAGTGCGATCCTGTTCTCATTGAATGAATTCTCTTTTGGTATCCCAATATGCATTTCTTCCCCTTTGGGTTTTACATCAAGGGTTTCTTCAAGTGTTTCATATTTTAAAGAAGACGATACAAATGGTATTGATGTTGCCATATGATTTTAAGTAAGTGCCTTTGGCAGGCTGGTACAAATTACAAATTTATTTTCAGGTTTCGCTCATTGTGGCTGATTGATTTCAAATAACAATGTATGGTATCATCGGGAAAAATACCTGACGCAACTTCAGGCCATTCCACCATACACAGATTGCCAGAATACAAACAATCTTCTACCCCTGCGGCAATGGCTTCTGTTGCATCTTTCAACCGATACAGATCTATATGATAAACAACATCCCCCTTTCCGGTTTTGTATTCATTTATAATTGAAAAAGTGGGGCTACCAACAACGTCTTTTACAGCCAACGACGTGCATACGGCATGAATAAAGGTTGTTTTTCCTGCCCCCATTTCGCCATGGAATGCAATTACTTTATTTTCCCCGATTTGCGATATGAATACTGCCGCAATATTTCCTATTTCTGATAAATTGAAATTCACAACCATGATGCAAAGATATTTTCATATTTAGTAAATACTTAACCTCATCATAAGATAATTTTGCAGAATGGAAAAAGTAGACTGGAAAGTAGAAGGAATGGATTGTACAAATTGTGCATTAACCATTACCCGCTACCTTCAGAAAGAAGGACAAAAAGAAGTGAAAGTGAATTTTATTGGCGGCGATGTAAGTTTTGAATTGAATGAAAACAAATCAAAAGAAACACTTAATAAAGGCCTTGAAGACCTGGGGTATAAAGTTGTCAACGAACTTCAAACCTCAAACCTCAAACCTCAAACTTTTTTTTCAAATCACTTGCAGCGTTTTCTTTTCTGCCTTCCATTTACACTGGTGCTGATGCTGCACATGCTGCCCTGGCATATTCATTTTTTGATGAACCCATGGATACAACTTGCCATTTGTATCCCGGTTTACCTGGTAGGTATGGGTTATTTTGGCATCAGTGCGGTGAAAAGCTTGCGGGGGGGAATTCCAAATATGAATGTATTGATCGCAATCGGTGCCACTGCAGCATTTGTTTACAGCCTCATCGGTACGATCGGACGTTTTGGAATGGATTATATTTTTTATGAAACAACTGCAACCATCATCACCCTGGTTTTTTTAGGTGAATGGGTTGAAAACAGATCAGTTTCACTCACGCAAAAAGAATTGAACAAACTGGCAGGGCAGCAAAAAGTAATGGCCAATATGATCGCCTTTGATGAAGAACACAAAGAACTGATCTTTCCGGTTGAGAATACTCAATTACATGTAGGTGACCTAATTTTAATAAAATCCGGGGAACAGGTTCCGGTTGATTGCAAAATTTTATGGGGAACCGCATATATAAATGAAGCCCTGCTGACCGGTGAAAGCAAACCGGTTCACAAAGAAAAAAAAGATTCATTGATCGGTGGAAGCCTTGTAACAGATGGTACGGTAAAAGCACAGGTAACCGCCATTGGTAAAGACAGCATACTTAGCAATATTTTAATGCTGGTAAAACAGGCACAGGGCGAAAAGCCCCCCATACAACAATTGGCAGATAAGATCAGTGCCATATTTGTTCCTGCAGTGATCGGCATTGCTGCACTTACTTTTTTAATAAACTATTTTGTATTTGACATCAATGGCACCAACGCTTTGATGAGAAGCATTGCGGTTTTGGTGATCAGCTGCCCCTGTGCCATGGGCCTTGCAACACCTGCTGCAATTGCGGTTGGATTGGGCCGTGCAGCTAAAAACGGCATCCTTTTCCGCAATGCAAAAAGCCTTGAACTGTTTAAAAATATCAAAACTGTTGTTTTTGATAAAACAGGCACACTGACAAAAGGAAATTTTAAGGTTACCAATATCAGGTCTGTTACATTGACGGAATCGGATTTTAAACAGGTTGTTTTTTCAATGGAAAAATATTCCACTCACCCTATTGCAAAAGCCATTTTCAACAACTGGAAAATTACCAATACCATTCAATGGAAAAAAATTGAAGAGATAAAAGGCCTTGGAATGAAAGCGGTTAATGCAGATGGAAACGAATGGCAATTAGGTTCCTATAAAATGGCATCCAGGCAAACAGATGATGCCACGCATACTGCTTACCTTTTAAAAAACAATGTACTGGCCGGATGGCTTGATATGGAAGATGAAATTAGAACCGAAGCAAAAGAAGTGATCAGTTACCTGCATACAAAAAATATTGAAACCATATTATTAAGCGGTGATTCGCTGGAAAGAACTCAAAAAGTTGCCGATGCACTGGGCATTGATAAAGTTTATGCAGAAAAAAGCCCGGAAGAAAAACTATTGATCATTGAGCAACTGAATAAAGAAAACCCTGTAGCCATGGTAGGCGACGGCATCAATGATGCACCGGCATTGGCAAAAGCAACCATTGGCATTTCTATGAGTGAGGCAACACAATTGGCCGTACAAACTGCCCAGGTTGTTTTAATGAACAAAGGCATTCAGCATTTACCGTTGGCACTGGGCCTGGGAAAACATACTTTCAATACGATCAAAGGAAATCTTTTCTGGGCTTTTATCTATAACATTGTTGCAATTCCTGTTGCAGCAGTTGGATTGTTGCATCCCGGTATTGCAGCACTGGCAATGGGTTTCAGTGATGTGGTACTGGCCATTAATTCCATCCGGTTAAATTACAGGAAAGTGGTTTAATTTCAGGCCACAATTCATACAGTTGGACATTCATGAAATTTTAAAAAAATACTGGGGCTTTGATAAATTCCGTCCGTTACAGGAAGACATTGTCAATGCAGTGATCAGCCACAAAGATGTACTTGCCCTTCTTCCCACGGGCGGTGGCAAATCGGTCTGTTTCCAGGTTCCTGCTCTTGCAATGGATGGAATTTGTCTTGTGATCAGCCCGCTGATCGCATTGATGAAAGACCAGGTTGAAAACCTTCGTAAAAAAGGCATTCCGGCCCTTGCCATTTATTCGGGCATGCATTATACAGATGTAAAAAAAACTTTGCAAAATGCTGCATTTGGCAATTATAAATTTTTATATATTTCGCCCGAAAGACTGGAAACAGAATTGTTCCTTGAATTCCTGCCTGCTATAAAACCCTGCCTCATCGCCGTAGATGAAGCGCATTGTATTTCACAATGGGGATATGACTTCAGACCGCCTTATGTTCGTATTGCAAATATAAGAGATCAATTACCCGGTATACCGGTTATTGCACTAACGGCATCAGCTACACTAAATGTACAAAATGATATTTGTGAAAAACTATTGTTTCAAAAAGATCATGCCCGGTTTCAGCAATCCTTTGCAAGACCCAATCTTTCGTACAGTATTTTTGAACCCCCTTCCAAACAAACCAAACTCATTGAAATATTAAAAAATGTTCCCGGTTCTTCAATCGTTTATTGCAGGAGCAGGAAACAAACTCAGTATATAACCGGTCTTTTGAGGCAAAATAATATTGCTGCAGATTTTTATCATGCGGGTTTGAGCAGTGAACAAAGAACCGCAAAGCAACAGGATTGGGTAAACAACAAAATAAGAACGATTGTCAGTACAAATGCATTCGGAATGGGAATTGACAAACCGGATGTTCGTGCAGTGATCCATGTTGACATTCCCGATTGCCTGGAGAATTACTACCAGGAAGCCGGGCGTGCAGGCCGGGATGGAAAGAGAGCCTATGCAGTACTTTTATACAATGTAAAAGAACCCGAAGACCTGCTTGGCCAGGTCGATCTTCGTTATCCCGATGAATCCGGAATAAAAAAAATTTATACCGCCCTGATGAATCACTTGCAGGTGCCTGCGGGTAACGGTGAAGGGCTGAGCTATGATTTTGATATTGCGGTTTTCGCTGAAAACTTTAAATTAAATATCCTGGAGGCAACTTATGGAATAAAAGCATTGGCACAGGAAGACCTCATCAGTTACTCTGAAGTTTTCTTCAAACCGGCAACCCTTGTATTTTCTGTATCAAAAAACGACCTAAATGAATTTGAACAACAGCAACCTTTATTAGAACCTGTAATAAAAGGCTTATTGCGGAGTTATGAAGGCATTTTTGATTACCCGGCTATAATTTATGAATCACAGCTTGCCGGTTTTTTAAAAACTTCTATAGAAGACATCAAATCGAAACTTACCAAACTACATCAATACCAGGTTGTACATTACCAGCCTCAGAATGACAAACCTCAATTGATACTTTTAAAGAACCGGATGTATGCTGATGATTTCAAAATAAACAGCCATAACCTGTTAAGCAGGAAGGAAAACTATAAGAAAAGAATACAGGCTATGGCCCGTTATATTTCTGATAAAAAAACATGCAGAAGCACAATGATCGGAAATTATTTCAATGATCATGTTATAACTGCCTGCGGTATTTGTGATAATTGCATCAACCATAAGATCAATACACTTACAAAAGAAGAGTTTAAATTAATTTCAGATACCATTCTTGAATCATTAAAAAACAAGCCATTACAGGTAAAGGAAATTGATACCAGTTTTAAACAAATTAAGAAACAACAATTCTGGACAGTTGTCAATTACCTGATTGCAGAAAAAATTATAGTAACAGATAAAGAAGGGAATATTATGTTGAAATAAAACGCTCTAAAGAATGCAGAACAGTCATGAAAGTGTAAAAAAAAGGGACCAAGATAGAAATCTAGTCCCGCTTTAAAATCCAATATCCTATGAAAAACCGATACGAAGATAATGTGCCAATCATTATATTCCAACTATTTTTTAAATTTTTTGAAATATTCTGAAGAATCTAAATATATGTTTAATCTGAAATGCCAATCACAGTTTTTTACTTAACCAATTAATTATCAGTCTTTTAAACCATTTATTTCTTTTTATACCTGTTATTTTTAAATAAGAAACTGGCTCCCTGGTACCAGGCAATTGCCTCATTTTTTAATCGGTCAGATAAAGCGATCTTCCGGTTTTCCCCGGTGCTGAGATCTGTTTTATACATGATCACTTTTTTCTGTGCTGACAGAATTACAAGGGTATCATTTTTTAGATAACCCATGTCTTGGTATGTACTTATAAATACCCGGTCATTGCCTTCGGGCACTTTGTATATGTCGTATCCCATAAACAGGCTGTTGTAATTCAAATTCATTAAACCAAGAATGGTAGGTGCCAGGTCTATCTGGCTGGTAAGCCTGTTTTCCAGTTTTGGAACAACCAGAGACGGTCCATAGATCAGGCAGGGAATATGATACTTGTTTGCTGGCAGGTCTGTTTTGCCGGCACTTTTGGAACAATGATCAGCCACTATCACAAACAGTGTATTGTTGAACCAGGGCTTTTTCCTGGCATCCAACAAAAATTTATTGATGGCATAATCGGTATATTTTACAGCTCCCTCTATGGATTGCGTTGATGGCGGAATATCTATCCTCCCTTCCGGGTAAGTATATGGCCGGTGATTGCTCACTGTCATAATATGATTGAAAAATGGTTTTCCGGTTTTATAGGTCTTATCAGATTCACTTATTGCGATATCAAATGCATCTTCATCTGCAACGCCCCATGCTGTTTCATGGTGAATGTTTTGTTTTGGAATATCTGATTTATCAATTACCCGGTATCCGTTGTTGCTG
>JAYSWW010000442.1:0-7219 GCA_043717805.1 Ferruginibacter sp. | reverse complement strand
TGGATGAACTTTTTTCAAAATTTTGTTCTGAGGATAATTCTTCAAAAGCAACTGGAGTTACTTCTACGTGAAGGTCGATCCGGTCGAGAAGTGGACCGGATATTTTGTTCAGGTATTTTTGTACGCCGCCAGGTGGACAGGTACATTCTCTTTCGGGGTGGTTAAAATAACCACAGGGGCATGGATTCATGCTTGCAATCAGCATAAAACTAGCAGGAAAATCCAATGCAATTTTTGCACGCGAGATGGTAACTTTTCTTTCTTCCATTGGTTGACGCATCACTTCCAGCACGGTTCTTTTGAATTCAGGTAATTCATCCAGGAACAACACACCATTGTGTGCAAGCGATATTTCGCCAGGCTGTGGATTGCCACCACCACCAACCAGTGCCACATCTGAAATGGTGTGATGCGGGCTTCTGAAAGGGCGTTTACTCACCAACGTTGCATTCTCCGGAAGTTTGCCGGCAACACTGTGAATTTTTGTCGTTTCCAAGGCCTCCTGTAAGGTAAGCGGGGGTAAAATGGTGGGCAATCTTTTTGCAAGCATTGTTTTACCTGCGCCCGGAGGGCCAATCAGTATGGCATTGTGGCCACCCGCAGCAGCAATTTCCAAAGCACGTTTGATATTTTCCTGTCCTTTAACATCACAAAAATCAATGTCAAAATCTGTTTGTGCATGCTCAAATTCCTCTCTTGTGTTTACATAAGTTGGTTTAAGTGAATTTTCATCATTAAAAAAGAGTATTACATCATTCAGGTGTTCAACACCGTAAACTTTTAACTGGTTGACCATCGCGGCTTCCCGTGCATTTGCTAAAGGAACGATGAGGCCTTCAAATGACTCTTTGCGTGCCTGGATGGCAATGGGCAGGGCACCTTTAATGGACTTAACGGTCCCATCTAAACTCAGTTCACCCATGATCACATACTTTGATAACTTTTCAGGATTTGGTATCTGATCCGTTGCGCCCAATGTACCTATAGCTATGGGGAGGTCAAACGCAGAGCCTGATTTTTTTATATCTGCAGGAGCCAGGTTAACCACCAGCTTTGTCCTTGGCATGTAATAATGATTGCTTTTGATGGCACTTTCAACCCGTTGTAAACTTTCTTTAACTGCATTGTCGGGCAGGCCCACTATAAAATAATGCTGTCCCTGGTTGGTTACGTTTACTTCTACCGTGATGGTTATGGCTTCCACGCCATAGACGGCGCTGCCAAATGTTTTTACGAGCATGCGTAAAGATTGAAAATCTGATCAATAAAAAAAGGTTGTTTTCAACGTTTTGAGAAGGGATTTTAACTGTTGAAAAGCGGGGAAAATATCCTTTTAAAATTAAAAAATAACTGAGAAAATAATTTTAATTCGCATATATGGCAAAAGAAGTAAAAGTAATATCAGTAGCAGATGAAGCGATCATGAATAAAATCTATATGATCAGAGGGCAAAAAGTTATGATAGACCGTGACCTAGCTGAATTGTATGATGTAGAAACCAAAGTGTTGAAACAAGCAGTCAGGAGAAATATAAGCCGTTTTCCCAAAGACTTTATGTTTGAGATGAATAAAAAGGAATTTGAAAATTGGAGGTCCCAAAATGCGTCCTCCAATTTTAATGATGCAGATAGGATGGGTTTACGTTATGCTCCGTTTTGTTTTACAGAACAAGGCGTTACTATGCTATCCTGCATATTAAACAGCGGCCGGGCCATACTGGTAAACATTCAGATCATCAGGATATTTGCAAGGCTAAGGGAAATGGTATTAGCGAATAAGGATATTTTACTAAAATTAGAGCAAATAGAAAAGCAAGTAACAAAGCATGACGGGGACATGCAAGTTGTTTTTAGGACATTAAGAAAATTGCTCAATCCTCCACAAGAACCAAGGCCACGAATAGGATTTAAACCTTAAACCGTAAAATCTTAATATTCCAAAATGGAACAGCAAGTTGAGTTTGGAAAATTGGAGGTCACAAATTGTGACCTCCAATTTCAATGATGCAGATAGAATGGAAGTGGTCGCAACTTGTGACCACTTAAAAATTCCACGTTTCAATTATCTGAGAACGAGTTTAAAAACTTGAGGTCACAAATTGTGACCTCAAGTTGGGGAGGTGCAAAAGAAGAATATGAAGTTTTATGATCGCAAATTGCGACCTTAAAGCAGGGAGCTCATTCAAAGTATTTACCTTATGCTTTTACAGAGCATGGAGTTTTGATGCTGGCGAATGTATTAAAAAGCGGTCGGGCAATAGAGATGAGCATCAAAATTATAGATGTGTTTGTAAAACTTCGTGAGTTATTGCTAACAAATAAAGAAATCTTATTGAAGATGGAACGGTTGGAAAATAAACTGACAAAACACGATGAGGATATACATATTATCTTTATGACTCTGAAGCAGTTGTTAGCCCAACCCGAAGAACCTCAGTTATCAAGAAGGCGGATAGGGTTTAGGAGGAATGGTGAGGAAGAATAATTTTCCCAAAAATTCAGTGTAGTAGTAGCCATGCACAATACTACAACCCCTCCAACATCTTCACCACTCCTTCTTTTTTCAAAATCAAATACCCAAGCCGGTCATTGCTGATTCCTTCCCGAAGCTGGTAGTTGAAAAGTAACTGGTCATTCTCCACTGTAGTTTCAAAATAATTGAATTTGATATTGGGATGTACTTTCAATGCCTCTGCTATTTCATACAGATGTGTAGACAGAATGAACAATGAGTTTTTTATTTTAAGCAATCCTTCTATGACCGTACTGCTGCATTTCATGGCATCCTGTACATTGGTCCCTTTAAACAATTCATCGATCAGGATCAGCCATTTCCGTCCGTCATTTACTTTTTGAATGGTTGATTTGATCCTTTGCACTTCATTGAAAAAATAGCTTTCACCTTTGGCAATATTATCTATAACATTGATATTGCTTAACATGCCATCAAATAAACTCAGTTCCATTTTTTTTGCCGGAACACCCATGCCGATATGTGCCAGAAAGACCGCCGCACCTACCGACTTGATAAAGGTGCTTTTTCCCGCCATATTTGCACCCGTGAGAAATAAGAAATTTGTTTGCCGGTTCATTAAAACATCGTATGCCACCGGTTGTTTTAGTAAAATATGGTATAATCCTTTTGCTTCAATGAAAGGTTGATTTGATTCAATAAATTCCGGGAATACAAATTTGTATTTCTTAATTGCCATTGCCATTCCATACAAGGCATCCATTTGTGCATGAATATGAAGCAGGCCAAGCATATTTATTTTGAATTTATACAAAATAAAATGCCCGAGTTGTAATAATTGTGGTAAAGGAACAGTATCGGCATTGTTATTGGATGCTATGATTCTGAATGCTTCATTACCAGTGATCTGTTTTGCTTCGAGTAATATTTTTTTTAATGGAGCCGGGCAGTCATCGGTGAGATATTGGTCAACTAGTTGTTTCATTCCTTTGATGAAATCAAAGCAATGTGTAACTGAATATTTTACCAAAGAAAAATCAGGGCCGTGTAACAACTTGTAGCTATATGCTGTAAAAGATGAAGCATTTGCCGGAATGGGGTCAACATGGGCTTCATAAAAACGTTCAATGACCATGATGGATCCGTTGCTGATGCGATCGGGCCATTGATCCTGCCCTTTCATAATGACTTGTATAGTTTGCTGAACCTCTTTTATTGCTTCAATCGATTTTAAAGGATTGTCAAGGTTTTTTATTAATTGTGCTTTGCCATTAATGGTCAGCGTTTGATTGAGGTAATTAAAAATAGAAAATTCTTCTTCTGTATTAAAAATTGAAAGGTCGTTTACTGTAGTTTTATCTATTTCCATATGGCGCTCTTAGAATTGAGTTTATAAAATATAAGTTCAGACACAGCGATTCATTAAATGTTAAGCCTGACCTCACCTCAACCCCTCTCCAAAGAAGAGGGGCCCGATACGTTACATGACTTTATAATCCATGATAATACCAGGGCTTACCGGTTAAAAATCATCCTTTGCCCCATCACTGATTCATTTACCAGTCCGTTTCCATAAACCATATGGCCATTTACAAATGTATTGCAAACGGAAGCCGGGAATTTAAAATCCTGCAATGGGCTCCAGCCACATTTATATAAAATATTATCTGCAGTTACCGTATTGGTTTTATTTAAGTCTGTAACTACCAGGTCGGCAAAATAACCCTCTCTTATGAAGCCCCGTTCTTTTATCTTAAAACAAATTGCCGGTGCATGGCTCATTTTTTCAGCGATCTTTTCCAGCGAAATTGTTCCGATACTATTGTAATATAGCATCAGTGATAAAGCATGTTGTACCAGCGGCAAACCTGCGTGAGCATTTTCGTATGGAGGTTCTTTTTCAGACAATAAATGCGGGGCATGGTCCGTTGCAATGATATCGAGCCTGTCATCAAGCATGGCTTCCCACAATGCTTTTTTATTGCCGGAGGATTTTATTGCCGGGTTGCATTTTATTTTATATCCCTGTTTTTCATAATCATCTGCAGTAAAATGTAAATGATGAACACAAACTTCAGTTGTGATCATTTTTTCATTCAATGGCAACATATTTCCAAATAACTGCAATTCTTTTTCGGTTGAAATATGGAGGATGTGGAGGCGGCTGTTGTATTTCTGTGCAAACTGGATCGCTACCAACGAGGATTCAAAACAGGCTTCATCGTTTCTTATTAAAGGGTGATCTGAAGG
Source organism: Ferruginibacter sp. (assembly GCA_043717805.1). Classification (GTDB taxonomy): domain Bacteria; phylum Bacteroidota; class Bacteroidia; order Chitinophagales; family Chitinophagaceae; genus Ferruginibacter. The sequence goes on along the minus strand of JAYSWW010000442.1, from coordinate 2,497 downwards.
CGATAAAGTATTTTTTTCTTTTTTGATTTGTTCATAATTCCTGCGGATGATCCTTTCATCCTCGCAATGAGTAGCTATCAGCAATTCGCTTTCACTAAAAATTCTGTTAAGGGTAGCATGATTGTCAACCAGCATATTGCCGGTGCTGCTTCCCATGAAAATCTTTAATCCGCAAATGTCTTTCTTAAAATTGTTTGCTTTTAAAGCATATTCTGCATTGTCGTTGCTTACTCCCATGAAAAAAGAATAATTGGCCAGGGAGTTTTTTGAGGCAATTTTATATTTGTCTTCCAGAATATTTAAGGTAAGAGCATTCGGGATCGTATTTGGCATTTCCATAAAACTGGTAACACCGCCGGCAACTGCAGCCCTGCTTTCGGAATGAATGGTTGCTTTGTGTGTAAGACCCGGTTCCCTGAAATGAACCTGGTCATCAATAACGCCGGGGAACAGGAATTTCCCTTCACCATTTATCTCATTTATTTTCTGTTTTACATTGACCTGGTTGCCTATTCTTTCAATGCGTTCGCCATTGGTCAATACATCCAGGCACAATATTTTACCTTCATTTACTACTGAGATGTTTTTAAAAAGATAATTTTGCATATCTTGAATAATTAGATTCTTTATTAAATACCAAACTAGATGCAAATTATCAAAAGCTTATTCAAACTGTTCGTTTTTGTTTGCCCTTTTTATGCCGGGGCACAATCAACGTATCTTTCACCGGGCTCGAAAGAGTATCATTTTATAGAAAGACTTGAAATAAAGCAACAACGAAGTACAAATTTGAATTTTTCAGCGCTCAAACCTTTTAACAGAAAGGCCATCGTGACTGAAGCCCAGTTCTTAGACAGTGCCCGTATGGGATATAAGGATGCTTCGGGAGCAGATAAATTCAAAGCTGTGCCAGGTTTAAACCTGACAAAAGTAGATGAGTACAATCTGCGCAGTTTGCTTATGAATAACAGCGAATGGGTAACTGTGCCTCATGAAGATTTTTTAAGCAAAAGGCCTATCCTGAAAACGTTTTATATTACAAAGCCGAATTTACTTGAAGTGAATACCAAAGACTTTTTTTTGGTGGTGAATCCTGTATTGCAATTACAATATGCCAAAGAATCAAACTACAATCAAAATGTATTTTTAAACAGCCGTGGTGTTACCATTCGGGGAAGAATTGCAAATAAAGTTGGTTTTTCTTCTACCATCACAGACAACCAGGAACGTGGGCCACAGTTTTTTCAGCAGCAGGTTGGCCGTTTTAAAGCAGTGCCGGGAGCAGGTTTTTATAAAACATTTAAAACCACCGGAGTTGATTATTTTGATGCAAGAGGATATGTAACTTTTACTGCTGCCAAATATATTGATCTTCAGTTGGGGTATGATAAGAATTTCATAGGAGACGGTTACCGCAGTTTATTATTGAGTGATTGGGGAAACAGTTACCTGTTTGCAAAACTCAATACAAAAATATGGAAGATCAATTATCAGAATATATTCATGGAACTGATACCACAGTTCAAAAAACGATCAGATTCATTGTTGTCGAGGAAATATGCTGCCATGCATCACTTAAGCATGAATGTTACCAAGTGGCTGAATATTGGTTTATTTGAAGGGATCATTTTTGGCCGCAAGGATCATTATGATTTTCAATACCTGAATCCGATCATTTTTTACAGGCACATAGAAGGAACCGTTGGAAGCCCGGATAATGCACTGGCCGGATTTGATTTTAAAGCCAATATCAGGCACAGGTTCCAGTTGTATGGCCAGTTCCTGTTGGATGAATTCATTTTGTCAAAAGTGAAAAACAGCCCTACCAATTGGGTAAATAAATTCGGAATACAGTTGGGTGCGAAATATGTAGATGCATTTGGGCTTAAAAATCTAGACTTGCAGGTTGAAATGAACAGGGTAAGGCCATTTACTTATTCTCACAATGATACAATTGCAAACTATACCCATTACAATCAACCCCTGGCTCATCCACTTGGATCAAATTTCCAGGAAGTTATCGGGATATTAAATTACCAGCCATTTCCGAAGTGGTATATTAATGCCAAATTGATTTATTATTACCAGGGGCTTGATAGTTCAGGAATTAATTACGGAAGCAATCCTTTCAGGGATTATACAACCCGTTCCAAAGAAGACGGTTTTAAAGTAGGAAGTGGCAATAAAGCAACCTGTTTCAACGGAACATTGAATGTTTCTTATGAATTGAGGGAAAATATTTTTTTAGATGCTACTTTTCAACAACGTAATTATAAACTAGCCAATACAGCCGGCTCTGTTAATACTACTTTGATCACTGCAGGAGTAAGGATGAATATTGCTAAACGGGCGTATGATTTTTAGATACGAAAGCTTTTATATTTGATGCTGGATGCTAGATACTGGATACTGGATCACTACTGTCCGGTTAAACATCCATTAGAATAAAAAAAGAGAGGCGAACCTCTCTTCTGGTTAATTTAGAGTTACTACACCA
>JAYSWW010000441.1:0-2826 GCA_043717805.1 Ferruginibacter sp. | reverse complement strand
TTGATGTGAAAGTTAAGATTTTCAACGGTTAAGCCGGGAAATTTTAAGCTTTTATCAAAAACAAAATGAACCTTTCTTACACCGGCAATGCCGGTGATGCTGGTATCGGTTTGAAAGGTGGGGATGTTAAATTCTTTACAGGTTGCAGAATCAAGTGAAATCCCCCCGCTGCCCGTATCAAGAATAAAATTTAAACTGTCTTTTATGTTTTCAAAACAAGCCCTTACAACCATTACACCTCCACTGAATTGTGTGAATGAAAATCTTGTAATAAACTTTGCCTCGGGTTGTGGCGACAATATTTCCTGGGCATGGCTAAACAGGGAGAGTATTACAAAAGATAATATGCTGATAAAATATCTCATAACAGTTGTACTAAAAATACAACCTAATGGATGTACTTTTGTTATTAATTATATAAACGGACATATGGAATTGAATGAATTGTATCAAAAAGCCCTGGCTTTTGAATTTCTTTCTGTAGAAGAAGGGATGTTTTTATTTGAGAACGCTGCTTTGACTGAATTGATGTATGTGGCCGATGAACTCAGAAAAAAGCAGGTCCCTCATGGAAAAGTTACCTGGCAGATAGACCGGAATGTGAATACAACCAATGTATGTATAGCCAATTGCAAATTTTGTAATTTTTACCGTGTCCCCGGCCATCCGGATGCATATATAACTGATATTGAAACATATAAACGAAAAATTGAAGAAACGATTAAATATGGCGGCGACCAACTTTTACTTCAGGGCGGCCACCATCCTGAATTGGGGCTTTCCTTTTATGTAAATTTATTTAAGCAATTAAAATCATTGTATCCCAATATTAAGCTGCATACACTGGGCCCGCCGGAAGTAGCACATATTACCAAACTGTCCGCAGGGCCCAATGGGGAAAAAAGTACGCATAAAGAAGTGTTGATGGCATTGAAAGAAGCCGGAATGGATAGCCTTCCGGGTGCCGGCGCTGAAATACTTACCGACAGGGTAAGAAGGCTGATCAGCAAAGGTAAATGCGGTGCACAGGAATGGCTTGATATAATGCATGAAGCACACAAACTTAATATTACTACTTCTGCCACCATGATGTTTGGTCATGTGGAAACCATACAGGAACGGTTTGAACACCTGGTAAAACTAAGAGAAGTGCAAAGCCGGAAACCGGAAAAGGCAAAAGGGTTTTTAGCATTTATTCCATGGACCTTCCAGGATGCAGATACCCTGCTTGCCAAAATTCGCGGCGTTCATAACTTAACAACAGCGGAAGAATACATTCGTATGATCGCTATAAGCCGTATTATGTTGCCAAACATAAAAAATATACAGGCAAGCTGGTTAACTGTTGGTAAAGAAGTTGCACAGATCTGTTTACGTGCAGGTGCAAACGACTTTGGAAGCATCATGATAGAAGAAAATGTAGTTAGTGCAGCTGGCGCCCCGCATCGTTTTACAAGCAACAGTATTCAACAGGCAATAAAGGAAGCAGGCTTTGAACCCCAGTTACGCAACCAGCAATATGAATGGAGGGAAATGCCGGTTATGAAAGAACAGTTTATTGATTATTAGAAACCAGAACCCTTTTTTTGAATATTTTAAACCTTTAATTTTATTAAGTACACAATGATCAAAATAAAAACTGCATCTTGTTTTTATTGATCTGTTAGCTTTAAATTATTATGAAATCAAAAACATTGTTACATTGGTTTAGGATCGTAGCCATTGCTGAAGGCATTTCTTTTCTTGTTTTATTGGGTATTGCCATGCCATTGAAATATTTTATGGATATGCCGATTGCTGTTAAAATTGTGGGCTATATACATGGCTTTTTGTTTATCGCATTTGTTGCCCTCGCATGGAATGTAAAAAATGATCTTTTAAAAAATGCCGGTTGGTTTGCAAAAGCCCTGCTTGCATCCTTGTTGCCTTTCGGAACTTTTATATTTGACAAAAGTTTGAAGAAAGAAGTGCTGGCTTTGGCTGCTGCCTGATACCGAATTACCGAAAATATCCCTTAAACATTATAGTATTCATACGTGATTGCCTTATTTACTAAGTATGGTCACGTTTTGACATGCATCTATTATTATCTATATAAATTTTAAATACAATATCCGGTTACCATTGTTCGTTATATAATTACCAAATAAACCGAATATGAACTTAACCAGGCCAGTTGGCACTAACCCTATAGTGCTGGTATTCAAGAATATTATTAATAAGCTCAGGCAAAACCCCGAGATCTACCCTATAAAATATTATAAAAAAAGCCCGCGTTTCAGGAGAAACTGGAAAACACCATTGGTAAAATAACAGTACCCTGTGGAAAATACCGGTTAATTAATTCAGCAATAACACGCTTGACCAGTGATTCTGCAAGAAGTATTTTTATCCTAATAAAATCCAATCCTCTTAAACCAATTTTTATGAAAAGAAATGAACAATCAGGTTTTAATTTTTCTCTCGTATTGAAAGCGTTTACCGATGCTTTCAGTAGCTTGTTTTTCTCTGAAAACAAAGATTTTCAGCGTTTGAAGAATTTTATAGCGTCTTAAGAAGCCGTCGCTTACCTCCACCACCAACCTATTCCCTTGTGCGAAAGTATGAGGGAATTATTTTTTTACATAAATGGTCTGGCCACTTTAGTGGCCCGACCACTAGACCGAACTCTTACCAAACATTCTTAGGGCAACTGTCCCCATATTTATTGCCAATGGTGAACCCTACCAGGATCTCATGTGTACCCTTGGTATACTTATTTAAATTTGAAGTGGTGTAGTCATATGAATATCCAATATTCAAAACATTGGAAATATTTAAGCCCAA
>JAYSWW010000045.1:0-5789 GCA_043717805.1 Ferruginibacter sp. | reverse complement strand
CAATTATGTAAAAAAAGAGATATCCCCTATCATCGAAGATTATGCACAACGGGCAGAATTTCCAAAACAGATCATCAAACAAATGGGCGACCTGGGGTGTTTTGGCCCAACAGTTCCGCAACAATATGGTGGCGGCGGACTGGATTATATCAGTTATGGTTTAATGATGCAGGAACTGGAACGTGGCGACAGTGGTGTACGTTCAACTGCGTCTGTACAAGGCAGTTTGGTTATGTTCCCGATTTATCAATATGGGAATGAAGAACAACGCAACAAATATTTACCCAAGCTTGCCAGCGGCGAATGGCTGGGTTGTTTTGGGTTAACAGAGCCGAATCATGGCAGCGATCCCAGTGGCATGTTAACCAATATCAAAGATGCCGGTGATCATGTATTATTGAACGGGGCAAAAATGTGGATCAGCAATGCGCCATTTTCGCAGGTTGCGGTGGTTTGGGCAAAAGATGAAGCGGGTGATATTCGTGGTCTCATCGTTGAAAGGGGCATGGAAGGATTTACCACTCCCACCACACACGGCAAGTGGAGTCTTCGTGCAAGCGCTACAGGCGAATTGGTTTTTGACAATGTGAAAGTTCCCAAAGAAAATATTTTACCAAATATAAAAGGGTTGAAAGGGCCATTGGGTTGTTTAACCAAAGCCAGGTATGGAATTGCCTGGGGAGCAATCGGTGCAGCCATGGATTGTTATGATACAGCTTTGAATTACAGCAAGGAAAGGATCCAGTTTGGCAAACCGATCGGAGGCTTTCAGTTGCAACAAAAAAAATTAGCTGAAATGGTAACTGAAATTACCAAAGCACAATTACTGAACTGGCGCCTGGGTGTTTTAATGAATGAAGGAAAAGTAACGCCTGCCCAGGTGAGTATGGCAAAAAGAAATGCCTGTGAAGTGGCAACAAATATTTGCAGGGATGCACGCCAGATGCTTGGCGGAATGGGCATTACAGGCGAATACCCTGTCATGCGCCACATGATGAACCTGGAAAGTGTGATCACGTATGAAGGAACACATGACATTCATTTGCTGATTACCGGGATGGATGTTACGGGGTTGAATGCGTTTAAATAGTACATGCTCCTCCGACCGCTTAAGGGGGAGCCTTAGAATATTGAACAAGGAACTAGGAATTTCAAATTATGAAGTGTTGACTTCCAATCTGCATTCAGTATTCGTTGTTCCTTGTTCGATATTAGAAACCACCATGAAGATTGAAATTACTTTTTTGAAAAATTTTTAAATAGCAAATATGATCGAAGAAAATAAAAAAAGCAACGATCCAGGTTCCCCTTTCAGGGGGTCAGGAGGTAAAATTTCAGTCATCGGAGCAGGAACTATGGGCAATGGTATCGCACATGTATTTGCCCAATCGGGTTTTATGGTAAATTTAATTGATGTCAATCCCTCACAATTACAAAGAGCTTTGGCTACAATTACAAAGAACCTCGACAGGCAGGTCGCAAAAGGAACAATAACCGAAGATCAAAAAAAATCAACACTTTCCAATATCAGTTGTATTGATCATATTGCAGAAGGGGTAAAAAATGCTGAACTGGTTGTTGAAGCAGCAACTGAAAATGTAAATTTAAAACTGGAGATATTTAAACAACTGGACAGGGATGCACCTGCCGGATGTTTATTGGCCACGAATACTTCTTCCATCTCAATCACAAAAATAGCTTCAGTCACCAAAAGACCCGGAGATGTAATCGGCATGCATTTCATGAACCCTGTCCCTGTAATGAAACTCGTAGAGATCATCAACGGGTATGCAACAAAAAAAGAAGTTACAGACAGCATCGTAGAATTAACAAAGCAATTGGGAAAGATCCCCTGTTCTGTAAATGATTACCCGGGTTTTATAGCAAACCGGATTTTAATGCCGATGATCAATGAAGCAATTTACAGCTTATATGAAGGTGTAGCCGGGGTGGAAGAAATAGATACAGTTATGAAACTTGGCATGGCGCATCCGATGGGGCCATTACAATTAGCCGATTTTATTGGCCTCGATGTTTGCCTGAGCATTTTAAAAGTACTTCAGGACGGATTTGGCAATCCCAAATATGCACCTTGCCCTTTATTGGTGAATATGGTAATGGCAGATAAACTTGGAGTAAAAAGCGGGGAAGGATTTTATACATATACTGCCGGTAGCAAAGATCTGGTCGTTGGTAAAAACTTCAAATAATAAATTCATTAAGTAATTAAATTCTTTGAAAATGAAAAAAATAAACTTATTCCTTTTATTTATTTTTTTCCAATTTCAATTGTTGGCACAATCGGTTGGTATTGGCACTGCCACTCCTGCGCCCAGTGCTGTATTAGACCTGTCTTCTTCTACTCAGGGATTTCTCCTTCCAAGACTTGCAACAGGATCAAGGAATGCCATTCAAAATCCACCGGGAGGATTGACAATTTATAATTCAACAACAAATTCACTGCAATACTTCAATGGCAGTTCCTGGGTTGGCAGCAATGTGGGTAATCAAAATGATGTCAACGGATTGGCTGTTTTATACGGTATGGAAAATGGCACACAGCCTTACGGTGGTTATGCATACGGACTCAGTACTTCCGGAAACTGGGTATCACAAACTCTACCATATGTTAACCAGGGATATAAAGATACTTTTTCAAGAACGCAAATGGTTGTTTTCGGAATGGAAACCAGTACCGCTCCGCGTGGAGGCTATGCTTATGCATTTACACAGGATGGTACATGGCTAAACCAGGCTTTGCCTTATGTAAACCAGGGATACAAAGCAACCGCATCTGCCAACCAGGTAGTTATCTACGGCATGGAAAACGGAACTACACCTTATGGCGGCTATGCATTTGGGTTATCCCCATCAGGAAACTGGGTTCAACAATCACTACCTTATGTAAACCAGGGTTATAAATCCATCTCTTCAAACGGGCAGATCGTAATATATGGAATGGAAACCAGTACAGCTCCACGCTTAGGCTATGCATATGCCTTTACCCAGGATGGAACATGGATAGCACAAACTCTGCCTTATGTAAACCAGGGATATAAAGCAGTAGCATCAAACGGGCAGATCATTGTATATGGCATGGAGAACAGCACACAGCCGTATGGCGGATATGCATTTGCTTTTACACCTGCTAATACATGGGTCCAGCAAACCCTGCCTTATGTAAACCAACTTTACAAAGGCAGCGCTATTAAATACTGATAAGAAAACTCAATATTCTTTTTAACTGAATAATACCGATCATCCTGGACAGACCCCATTGCCGGTAAAAAAACCACCAGGAAAAATTAGCTTTTTACCAGCCTGGTTTCTATTTTTAAACTTTAAATAAATATTGCACATGGCAAAGAAAGAAAAAATTATAGATGCCTATATTGCAAAATCTGCTGATTTCGCAAAACCGATTCTAAACCACATTCGAGAACTGGTTCATAAAACCTGCCCGGAAGTAGAAGAAAAAATAAAATGGAGTTTTCCCCATTTTGATTACAAGGGCGAGATGATGTGCAGTATGGCTGCATTTAAACAACACACTGTCATGGGTTTTTGGAAGGCCTCACTTATGAAAGATGCCACATTGTTAGAAGTGGCAAGGTCAGAAGAAGCCATGGGCCACCTTGGAAAGATCACATCACTGAAAGATCTTCCTTCAGATAAAAAACTGGTCAGCTATATCAAAGAAGCCATGAAACTGAATGAGCAGGGTATCAAACTTCCACCTAAACCAAAAACAACTGTAAACAAAGTTGTTGAGGTTCCGGAAGATCTCTTAAAAGCTCTTGCAAAAAATAAAAAAGCGCAAAAGGTATTTGAAGCATTTGCTTATTCACACAGAAAAGAATATGTGCAATGGATCTGTGAAGCAAAAACAGAGCCTACCAGGAATAGCCGTATTGAAACTGCTTTAGAATGGATTGCTGAAGGAAAGGGCCGTAACTGGAAATATGAACGAAAATAAATTCTGAGTTGCTGTTAAGCATTTTTATTTTTACGAACCAGTTTATATGAATCATCGATCATTTCCATCAATTGCTTCCGCAACAATGCCCCATCTGCAATGACAGTGTTCCAGTGTTTTTTATTCATGTGATAACCGGGCAAAACATGATCGGGGTATTCTTCTCTCCATTCAATGGCTTTTCCCGGATCACATTTTACATTGAACTGTAAGGGCAAACTTTCCAGTGATACCAAAACAAATATTTTGTTGTTCACTTTAAACACAAGAGTATCTTCTCCAAAAGGAAATCCCTCTGTAACGTTTTCTTTTTGTAAAACATATTCCCTGAGTTCTTCTGCATTCATTTGAATGGGATTTTAATAAACAATGAAGCTTAGCATTCTGGTTTTTAAAAAATAAAGATAATAAAGAGCCCGCTGAATTTACAGCGGGCCGGTTGATATGTATTAAGGTCATTATCTTAAAATTGTAAGATCCGTTTTCATTGTAAACACTTTACCATTTACCAGGGTAAAATCTATCACTCCGTAATATGTTCCATCCGGTACAGATTTTCCTTTAAACCTTCCATCCCAGTTATCGTGGTAATCTTTTGAAGAATAGACTTCACTGCCATACCGGTTAAAGACATGCACGGTTACATTTCTCAGACACTCATAATTATCATAAACAAGCCACAGGTCATTGATGCCATCACCGTTGGGTGTAAATGCATTTCTCACTCTTACACAGTAAGGAATAACAGTTATCAAAACATCATCAGAAGAACTACATCCGAGGGCATTTGTTGCAGTTATCGTATAAAGAGTTGTTATTGCGGGTTGAGCAATCGGAGAAAGTATTGTAGATGCATTCAATCCAGTTGCCGGAGTCCATGAATAATTTGTTGCACCAGTGGCAGTTGCAAATATTTTTATATGGTCTCCCTGGATAATAGAAATTGGCTGGCCGGCATCAACCAATACAGGTTCGGTGACAGAAATATTCACAGTATAGGTTTTGCTGCATGATCCAAGGCTGGCTAATAACATATAAGTTGTATTTGTAAGCGGAGATGCAACCGGACTTGCTATAGATGGATTGTTCAACCCTGTTGTTGGTGACCAGCTATATATAGTTGCATTGCTAACAGTATTCAACACTACAGATTGGTTTTTACAAATGGATGTATCCATACGTCCGGTTAAAACCAGGTTATCTGTAAAGCTGATTGTAACCGGGTTGGTTCCTATGCAACCGAGGCTGTCAATTGTAGTAATGGTATATGTGCCGGCAGGAGCTGAAAAGACATTGGAAACTTGTGTTACACCGGGGTTGGTACTGATAGAATAAACATATGGAGATATGCCACTGACATTGGTAACTGTTATTGTACCATTGTTGACACAATCTGCGTTGATAGCAGAAACAGTAGATGCAACCACATCCGTTACCAAAGTAAATAAGGCGGTATCACTGCATCCGGTTGCATTCGTTGCAATTAGCTGATAAACACCGGGAGCACTTACCGATGTAATATTGACAACCGGAATACCTGCAAATGTCCAGGCCGTATTCAAGCCGGATGTATTGAAAATGTTTGTCAGATCAATTGTATTGCCTGAACATATTTCCCTGCTGATATCAGCAGCAAGCACAGGCTTTGGACTAACGGTTACCAGTGTAGTATCAGAACAAGTGACACCGTTGGGTCCTGTTGCTGTAACAGTATATATATATTGGCCAGGTATCAGAGGAGCAGTTACCCCGGTAGGATTTTGTTGTGTAGATGTAAAACAATTGGGTCCAGTCCAAAGATATGTTGCATTTG